>NZ_JAGAXX010000076.1 GCF_017940815.1 Methanobrevibacter sp. | reverse complement strand
CTATGGTAAGCCACATACTTTGCAATTTCTTCATCCAGAGCTGTTTTTTTAACTTTATTTAAAACATCAATTGTAGATTTTCCTGACATAATTTATTATTTGTCAGCCATCTATAATAAAAGTTTGGTAACTAACTATAATTAAACTATTTTTTTTATTCTACTAATTTGAAATCGACTAAATTCTTTGTATATTATCAAAAAAATACTTAATTAAGCTATTTTTATCATTGTTTTTTAAGTTAAGGTGTTTATTCATTATTTTTTCATGTTTGAAGCAATTGTTGTATGATTTTATTAAATTGATTTTATTTTAAAGCAAAATTACTTAAATGCGTAAGTTTAATCTATTATTAGACATGAGTTTAATCGTCGACTGTACTCGACAATTATATAAAAATTACTTATTTTGTAGATTGTACTCGACAAAATTTATATATTTTGAGATACAAAACTTAATTCGATGAGCAGTGAAGTGATGAAAATGATAAAAAGGGAACTATACCTGAGCCAAATTGAAAGGCTAATAGATAAGGAACCCATAAAAATCATAACAGGAGTTCGAAGAAGCGGAAAGACATATCTGCTGAAAAGCATTCGGGAGGAATTGAAAAGCAGGGGTGTGGATGAGGAAAACATATTCCTGATTTCCTTTGAATCAATGAGATACAATAGGATTGAAGACTTCAGGCAGCTGGACGAATGCATAATGAACCTGACTGAAAACGCAAGGGGAAAGGTTTATCTTCTGTTTGATGAAATACAAAACGTGAAAAACTGGGAGAGGAGCATAAACGCATGCAGGGTGGACCTTGACTGCGACATCTACATCACAGGATCCAACTCTGAGCTGCTTTCAGGTGAAATGGCAACGCTGATTTCAGGAAGATACTATCAGATTAATGTCTACCCATTTTCATTTGCGGAATTCCTGCAGTATAAAAGGGAAATGGAAAACAAAGACACCTCAGACCTTGACAAGCTATTCAGCGAATATGTGGAATATGGAGGAATGCCTCCGATACAGCAGGTGGCGGAACAGGACAAGTATTCATATCTCGCAGACATTTACGACACGATACTTCTCAATGACATTGTCACAAGGCACAACATCAGAAACACGGACATGCTCAACAGGATACTCGATTATGTGATAATGAACTTTGGAAAAAAGTTCTCTGCGGGAAACATTGCCAAATATGTGAAACATGAGGGAAGGAAACTTGCAAAGGACACCATACTTGATTATCTTTTATACTCAAAAAATGCATGTTTCATACATAAGGCGCCGAGAGAGGACATCAAGGGAAAAAAGGTGCTTGAACACAATGAAAAATACTTCCTGGTTGACCATGGGTTCTACCAGGCAAGATTTGGTGAAATAGAAAACATGGGCTCGATCCTTGAAAATATTGTATACATTGAGCTTCTCAGAAGAGGTTACGATGTAAAAGTTGGAATGATCGGCAAAAATGAAATAGATTTCGTCTGCAGAAAGGATAAGGAAAAAATCTATATTCAGGTTACATATCAATTGGAAAATGATGAAACTAAGGACAGGGAATTTTCAGGACTTGAAAAAATCAACGACAACTTTGACAAGTACGTATTGAGCATGGACAAGCTGGACTTTTCAGGAAACGGACTGAAACACAGAAACATCATAGACTTCTTGATTTCTGAGTATATACATTAACAAAATCATTTCAGATTACTTTAAATCAAATAACAACCATAATATCATTATCGGCCATGTGGTGATAGAATGCCAAACTACAGAAAGGAACTTTTGGACGCCAAGAAGGCATACAAGGCAAAGGACTATGAGGTAGCCTATGAGATTTACTCCAATCTATATGGTGAGGCTCCATTTGACAATTCGACCAGGTACTCCTATGCATGGACAATCTACCAGCTGAAAATCAGGGATTACCAGTCAAGAGATGAGCTTATGGAATCCGCTGAACTGGTAACTGAATTGACCCGCCAGAACAACCTCAACTTCACCAAGATGTGCGTCTACACAATGAGCGTGTTCAAGGTCCTGAAACTCCTATACTATGAAAGGGAATATGATGAGCTTCCCCACTGGCTTGATAAGATCAACCCGGACCTTCTTGACCAGGTCAGATACAATAGGAATGGCGAGATGTATCCGTCAAACATGGAAAGCTATTACGTCTGGGCGTCAGTGACATATCTCAAGCTTGAGGACTATGAGAAGTGCATAGAGGTTTCAAGGCGTGCCCTTTCAAAGCTGAACAAGTTCACACACAACAACGCCGAGTTCTTCCAGTGGAGGCTTGCAAAATCCCTTCGCCAAATCGGGGAGTATGAGCAGTCCCTGAAGTTTTTGAAAATCATCCAGCTTGACGAGTGGTATGTAGACAAGGAGATTGCCGAAAACTATTATGCCCTGAACGATAAAAATCAGGCATTGGAGCATGCCGTCAAGGCTGCCCTTAAAGGCGGGCCGATGGACATGAAGTACAACCTTTACCGACTGATTGCAGAGATTCTATATGAAACCGACCCTGAAATGGCACTGAAGCATGACGAGCTTTGTGACTTGATTTTAAATGAGGAAAGTGAAGGTAAAATTGAGCTTGAAAGTGAATTGGTTGATTTCTGGAATGTTTTAGTCAGGGATTTTAACTAATTTTTTTTTAATAATGTTTTGCATTTTAGGTTTATTTTATATTATATAAATGTTTTTGAAGTGCACAATTGCACAAAATCGCACTTCCAGTACTTTAAATATAAATTAATGACTATTTATCTTCATGACAAGTCAAATAGTTGTGTTGAACAAAAAAAGATCGTTTGCATTAAGTGAGTCTACACTGATTCTCGATGGATTCAAATCATATGATGGCGAAGAGAAGATATTCAAAATTTCAGACAAACTTTCAGCTGTGATTTTGGTTTCTGGAAATGGTAGGTTGGATAAGCAAAAATTTAACCTAACCGAATCAATATTTGCCTTAAGATATCAAAACCTTAATATACTACTTAATAGTAACTTGTGTATAACAGGGTGTGATAACATGATAACATGCGACGTATGCGGACACTTGAACAGCCCAGAAAGGGCTACATGTGCAAATTGCGGGTCTGATTTGTCAGACAGTCCCGACTGGGACATATATGACATAGATGACTTCGGCGATGACATGCTTGACTTTGACGATGCGGAAGAGCTGGGATACGTTGATCCCGACGACTACGAATGAGGTGAAAACATGTGGGAATGCGAATACTGCGGTGAGATGAACGACGACGACACCGACGTTTGTGAAAACTGTGGCTCAATCTATGGAGTGAACATGGGTTGGGTTGGCGAAAACTGCTGATGGTTTTAATATATAATGTTCAAATCGATACGATATACCAAAATCCATATTGGATTTTGCCTTCAATTTTTAATTTTTCATCATTTTTTCTTATTTTGTTTAATTTTATTCCAATAATGGGAATAAGATAATATATTTATTCTAAAACTATACATATTATTATGGAACTTAAAAATTTTTTTAAAAATTCTTCAAACGATACATATAATCAAAACATGGATTTGCTTGAGGACTATGACCTCATCACCCCATTGGGTTCTCCAAGCAAGCTGTTTTTGAAATTCCTGAAATCCAAGAAACTGGAAATCAAGGATGATGAGCTCACAGTTGAGATTATAGAGGAGTTTGAGGATTCCATAGATTCCATAAACCTCAAGGTCTCAAAGATTCAGAAGGAAAAGGAGGCCATATTCAAGCAGCAAAAGGTATGGATTAACATCCTTCAGGAAGATGAATGGGTCGGAACAGATTTGTTCCTGCGCCATGACGGAATAGAGGTCGACGCCACAGGAGACGAGCTTTCCTACTCCGAAATGGTCGATATTGAGATATCAGATGGGGGATGGTCCAAAAACAGGTTCACCATCGCCACATATGATGAGGATTTTGTCTTTGAAATCAACGAGAACAAGGCGATTCCACTTAAGGAAATCCTAGAGGACAACATCTCACACCAGAACCATGACGAGTTCGATGACTTGCTTGAGCTTTATGCCCTTTTTGATGAGGGAAAGATTTCAGAAGAGGAACTGGAAGTCAGAAAGGCCTTGATTTACAGCGATGACGCCTACTGCACAAACTGTGGCCACAAGCTGGATATCGATTCAGATTTCTGCTCCAACTGTGGGCATGAAGTTGAAAAATGAATGTAATTTCGGCTAAATCGGTAATGCTGATGGATTGAATAGGTATCTATGTTTCATGATGCTAATCTTATTTGAGTAAGATTAGCCCTTATTGTTTTCGATTATTTCAAGTATCATGGTTCCCAAATCGGTGATTTGATATATTCTTCCCTTTTTTGCCTTTTCATTTCTGCAGATGACAAGTTTGTTGTCTTTAAGGTCATTCAGTGCGGTAGATATCTGATAGTCTCTGAGTTTGGTCTTTTGTGTTATTTCTGAGGGCATTAAAAATTCTTTTTCCAATGATTTTAGCGTTTTATACCTTGATTGGGATATCTTGATATGTCCGATTAGTTCCCATATTTCGTCTTCATCAAAGTTGCTTTTCATGTATATCTTTTTTATTTAACATTAATCACTTTATTATTTTTTAGATTATTTTCATTTTATTTTACTTTACTTGTATTTATTAACAACTTATAAATATGGTCTTTTTTTAAACTATTAAATAAGACTATAAATAAATATAACTCCGTGATTACAATGATAAATGCAGCAATTACCAATAATTATCTAAAGGATATTATCTTTGAAGTTAAGGATTATCTCGATGATGGCAAGGATGTTCCTGAAAATCTCTTTGTCAGGCTGGTCAAGGAGCTTGGAGTGTCAAGCCTTTTGATTCCGGGCGTCATTGAGGATGAAACCCTCAACTTTGAAATTCTTGTTTCAGATGATGATGAAAAAAACGTTCTTCCCTTGTTCTGTGACTATGGGGAGTTTGTCGACTATTACGGTGACGAGCCGGAATTCGACCCGATACCAAACAATATAGAGTTCTATGTTGACCTGCTTAGGGACAATGGTTTTGACGGACTGATAATCAACCCTGCAAATGAGGACTTGTTCATGGGATCAGACTTGCTTTTTGAAATTCCCTTCTCACTCAATGTCGAAATCAAGGATAATTTTGAAGGATATGGTCCGGACAAGCTATTGGACATTGCTCAAGGCGTCACCAACGACTCATTGGTTGAGTTTATGAGAAACGATGGAGACAGCTTTGAGGCCCTCATGATTGAGCTTACTAAAGCAAACCTTCTCAACGTCATTGTCAGCGACGAGGACCTGTCAAAATATGCTGTCGACGGCGTTATCTCCGTCAGGGATTCGGGGGATTTCACATTGTGCACAACAGGCGATGACGAAAGCCAGTTCGGAATACTCTTCACCGCCAAGGATGCGATAACACAGACAATCGATGATGAGTCCGGCCTGCATTACTATTACCAGCTTGCCATGTTCGACGATTTCATGAAATTCATCCTCCAAAGCGATATGGATGGGATAATCATAAATCCCGGCATGGATGACTATCTGATTTCAAGGGAGTACCTTCTTGAGGCCTATGGCGGACTTGATTATGGAAACCCTAGTTTTAAAAATGCAATAGCTTATGCATTTTTACTATAATTTCTTTTTTTCAACACAACTTATATTATATAGATTTCAATAAAATATTTATCATGATAGAGTGGACAGTTTGCAACAATTGCGGAAAGATTCTGGATAGCTCCCAATCCACATGCCCCACATGTGGGCAGGATGTTGAGAAAATAGGCATGGAATACCTGAAAAATGAGTTGGTCAAGCTAAAGTTCCTGGTCAACACCCTAAACATTTTCAAGCCATACTGCGAGACAATAAGCGACTTGAACGTGTCAATCGAAAGTGTCATACTTGATGACTTGTTCAAATGGTTCGCATATCTCGGATTGGGTGACGGAGTAATTACAGACAATGAGCTTGAATTCATCAACACGCTATTGGATGCCAGCTACTCAAAAGAGGATATAATGGAACTGTCCGATTTGAAACTTGACTCCACTCAACTCTTATCCTTCAAGTGCCTTGAGGAGCTCGACTCATTCGGAAGGACCTTTGACATGAACAACATAAACTCCCCGAATGAGCTTTACGAATGCTACAAGCTTTTCGGAAAGTTCTTCATTACAGTCGACAACCGGCTTGATGATAATGTCCTTGGGGCCTATGAAGACTACATTGCCCTTTTAAAGGAACAATATGGAAACGTCACAGACAGGCCAATCAGCCTCAATTTGGGTTCTGATGAAGATGTTCCCGAAGATGAAGAGGAATCACTTGAGGACTGCATGGATGAGCTCAATAGGTTGATAGGTCTTGAGAATGTCAAAAAGGACGTCAATTCACTGATCAATCTTGTTCAAATCAGAAAGATTCGCCAATCCCGTGGAATAAAGCAGCCTTCAATGAGCCTTCACCTGGTGTTCAGCGGAAACCCAGGAACCGGAAAGACCACTGTTGCAAGGCTCCTTTCAAAAATCTACAATAAGATCGGAATCCTATCCAAGGGCCACCTGGTTGAAACCGACAGGTCAGGACTTGTGGGAGGATATGTCGGTCAGACTGCAATAAAAACCCAGGATGTAATCAAGTCCGCAATGGGAGGAATACTGTTCATCGATGAGGCATACAGTCTTGCAACAAGCAGCGAAAACGACTATGGAAAAGAGGCCATTGACACCATATTGAAGGCAATGGAGGACAATCGTGATGACCTGATAGTGATTGTGGCAGGATACACACAGCTGATGGATAACTTCCTTCATTCAAATCCTGGTCTCGAGTCACGTTTCAACAAGTTCATCGAATTCAAGGACTATGATGCAGATGAGCTCTATGACATATTCATGCTGATGGCGGGGGAGGCCAACCTCACAGTCGACGATGCAGGTGAGGAGTATCTAAGGCAGTATTTTGACAGGATGGTTGACAACAAGCCTGACAACTTTGCAAATGGAAGGGCGGTCAGGAACCTATTTGAAGAGGTTCTTACAGCACAGGCAAATCGCCTGGCGCCCCAAAAGGAAATAACTGATGAAGAATTGAATACCTTAACATATGAAGATTTTCTAGTTGATGAAGATGAAGACTAAAACTTGTGTGAAATGCGGAAACGAAGTGGATGTCGCTACACGCTATTGTGCCAAATGCGGCGGCAGTGATTTTAGACAAAGGGCGGAAGTCATAAGAAAGGGCAAACCGTCCCGGATACATAAGATATTCTATTGGGACTATGACGGCCAGTACGTGATTTCAAAGTCAAAGGTGGCTGCAATAATCACATTCATAATATGGTTCCCTTTAAACCTTCCATTCGCTCCGGCGGCGATGTTCTTTGTTGGATTGATATTTGCATTTATCGTATTTTTAATAGGATTTGCACTGAAGACCATACTTCCAAAGCCTTCACAGGTAGTATTGAACCACAATGACTACGGGCTTTTCACCGATTTGAAACATCTGTTCTTATACTGGCAGAATAAGCGCACAGGGGAATTCGTACTTGCAAAGACAAAGGTAATAAGTTTAATACTCTTTGTGCTGTTCACAATGTTCGCATTGACATTGCCTATAACAACAGCCTTTGCATCAGTCGTTTTCGGATTGGTGTTGGACACTCCGGCATTCCTTATAGGTACTGCAATCCACAAGTTCACAAATCCGAATCCTGTCAATCCTAAAAGGGAAATACCAAAACAGAAGGAAATTCCTAAACCGGATAAGGCTCCAAAAACAGAGCCTGCCGTTGAAGAGATTTCTGAAGAAAGCGTGATTTCAGGATATGGCTACTATAAGGACAAAATCAATGCGCTGTCAAAAGAGTATTCACAGAAGGAAGCTCATACCCGTGACTTGATTGAAAAGCGTTTCGCTCCTCCGCAATTGACATACACCAGATTCATAGGAGTGGTTGACAAGTCAACAAAAATGTTCAATGAACAGGCTGATTCAGCATTGACAATGATTGACCTTGCTAGCGAATACTCATCAAAGGTTGAAAACGAAATCAAGTCAAAAATAAACATTATGGAAACAATCATAGACAAGATGGATGACCTTACCAATGAGCTTGTGCTGACAATGGAAAAGTCAGATGACCATGAAGTCAAAAGCCTATTTGAGGACATGTCAAATCTGATTAGCTCAGTCAACGATTATGACTAAATACTTTTCAAATGCTCTTTGGTTAACCTTTAAATACACTTCGGATAAAATATTTCTATGAATAAATTGATGGATTGGCAGTACAGCGACTATTCAAAAATCGATCCTGCGGCTCTAAAGCATTTCCCATTCGACAATCCAAGGGATGCACAGCTTGAAACAATCTCGGAAATCATTGACGCCATCAATCAGGGATTCAAATACATTATTCTTGAAGCGGGAACAGGTACGGGAAAATCAGCCATAGCCGCAACGCTTGCAAACATATACGATTCATCATACATTTTAACCATCACCAAACAGCTTCAGGACCAATACCTAAAGGACTTTGAGGATTTCACTTTAGTCAAGGGAAGGTCCAACTTCAAGTGCAAAAGCTATCTTGAGGACAATGTGCTTCAGTCATGCGATGAGGGAAAGTGCATCGTCGAGGGCCACATGTGCAAGTATTCCATGAAAAACGAGAACCCTCCGACATGCCCCTATTACCGTCAAAAGTGCATTGCCCTAAACTCCAAGTCAGTCATTACCAACTACCACTACATGTTTCTGGAGCTCAACTACGTCAAGGATTTCACAAAAAGGGACTTGCTCATCTGTGACGAGGCCCATAATCTGGAATCCATGCTGATGACTCAATTGAAACTTGAATTTTCAAAAAAGGAGCTTAAGGAATACATCAAATATGACCTGACCTATGATGAGATTTATGACTTGAACAACGGATCATACTCGGATTGGATACATTTCATAGAGGAGATAAAATCCAAATACATCAAGGAGCTGAGCAAGATTGAGAACGTATCCAAGGTAGAGCTTCTTCAAAAGATCTCATCCCTAAAACAGAAGATAAATGACTGCAACCGCTTCATAACAAACATCAACTTCGACCCCCACAGCTGGATAGTGGACTTTGATGAGGAGTTTGAAATATTGGAGTTCAAGCCAATCAAGATAGAAAACTATGCAGTAAACTCATTGTTCGACTATGCCGACGTTTGCCTCTTTATGAGTGCGACAATACTTGATTATAATCTCTTTGCCAAATGGCTGGGAATACCTGCTGACGAGATTTATGCGATTAGAAGAAAGACACCCTTTGACAACAGGAGAAATCCGATAATTGTGCCAAGCGGGTACAACCTGTCAAGATTCAACATCAAGGTTAATGCTCCAAAAACAATAGGGCTAATAGAGAAAATACTCAATGACCATAAGGGCGAAAAGGGAATAATCCATACGGTAAGCGGACAGTGCATGAGCTATCTGATGGATAATGTCAATGACAATCGTCTTATTGCCCACAACAACAAGAACCGTTCTGAAGTTCTTGAAGAGTTCAGGCAAAGTCCAAATCCTCTGGTTCTCGTTTCCCCGTCAATGGATGAGGGGGTCGACTTGCCTGGAGACGAATGCAGGTTTCAGATAGTCTACAAGATTCCATATCCTGATCTTGGAAGCAAGCAGGTCAAGGCGCGCATGCAGATAGACAGCGACTGGTATGACTATAAGACCAGTTTGAGGCTTGTTCAGACACATGGTCGTGGAATGAGATATGAGGATGACTTCTGCAAGACATATTTCATAGACAATCGATTGAAGAACTATGTTTTATCGTCAAAATTCATTCCGCAGGATTTCAAGAATCTTATTAGTCCGCATGACAACGTAAAGACAAACATGTTGATTGTAGAGGGTGAAAACTACCTGAAAGGCAATGACTTGGAAAAAGCCATTATGCATTTCAAAAAGATGATTTATGATGATGTTGATGATTATAGGGTTTACCTTAACCTGTCAAGGGCATATCATGAAACCAGCCTTTATGAGGAGGAGCTTCAGGTGATATTCCAGTACCTGTCAAATCATCCGACAGACTTCAAGCATTTCAGGAAGAGCCTGGAGATGCTGGAGGCAATGGGATATTTCGACCTTGCCCAGATGGATTAGCAAAACTTGTAAATATAATTTTCAATAAACTAATATCATGACCAATCATAAGCATCTGAGAGTTGTAATTGAGGATATCTACTCAAACAACAATAAACTGAACGAGAATTTGGCTTTGAAACTAATCAATGAATTCAGATATTCCAACCTGTATATTGCAGCTCGAAAGGAGAACAACACCTTGAATTTCATCACTTATGATTATGAGGACCTTAAGCTCACCGCACTTTTCACAGACCCTGACGAGTTCAACAAGTTTCACCATGAGGGGGATGTGCAGCTGCTTCAGAACTCCTTTGAACTTTATCAAAACATTCTCAAGACAACAGACATCGATGGATATATATTGAATCCCGCTTCTGAGAAATATCTCTTTACAAAGGAATTCATTTTGACAATATCCAATATCCCTAAGACAAGTTTTTACACAACCGATGCCTATTCGGGAGAGGAACTGTATGAGATGTATAGGTCCATTGACAATTCCGAGCTTGAGGAATACATTTCAGACCGCAATAATGTTGGCGATTATGAGGGATTGTTTGAACAGCTTTCCAATTCCCAGCCATTGACAATGATGGTTAGCGACATTGAAATCAATGAGGACATCATTGACTTAAAGAAAACCGGTCCTGTCGCCGGAATGTACACGGACAAGGTTGGAGGGATATATGTGACAATATTCTCATCAACAGACAAGATGAAATCAGTCAACACACAGAAGTTCAAGTACTCACAGCTTGTCAATCTTGCAATGCTTGTGAATTATGTTTTGAGTGAGGATTTGGACGGCATAGTCTTGAATCCCGAAAGCGACAACGTTCTGATTCCAAGATCAGTTCTTTTGAAATATTCCCTCGGTTTTGAAAGGTATGCCAATGATTTGAGATTGTGCGACACTCTCTACTACATGTTTGGATTGGATTAAAAAATTTTAATAATCACTTTTTTTAATATAATTTATTATGTCAGAATTATCCGAGTTAATCAAAATTAATAAGAATATAGAAGAGCAGAACGAAGAAATAATTCGTCTTTTGAAAAAAATAGCAGGGGAAAGTGAGTATGACAGTGGGAATCCTCTAGGCTATGTTCATTTGGAGTCACCTTATGAAAAGGCTGCTCAGGAGGATATTGATATGCCTCCTGTTTTAAACGACAGCCTTGATGTTGGTGAAGTGTATTTTATAGAACAAGACATCTTCAAAGTATCCATCAAAAATAATGAAGTAATGGTCGATAATTTAACAGGAGATAGTGAATGTGTTGATTCTTCTCTTGCGGAAATTGTTGCAAATGAATCCATTAAAAGAAATCTTAGTTTGGAAGATGGTACAGTAATACTGACTGAGACAACTAATGGAATGTTGCCGCAAACCATTAAGAAATGCATAGATGCGCAAGGCAAGAAGGCATTCCTTCCATGGGGACAGTCCCTTGAACTTGTTGGGGCACCTCAAAACTTGCAGACCATGATTCAAATAGATTTATACAGGACAAGCGAACAGCTGATTGAAAAACTGTTCGATTAAAAAATCAATTTAATTTATCTGGTAAAGGTTAAGATTACATAATTAGGTGATTGGATGTTAAGGGATCTCTCAAAGTTTTTAAAAGTGGATGAAGAAAAGGAAAATGCAATCCAGGATTTGCTTTTTAAATCACAGCATACAATGCTAAGAAGCAAGAAATTGGTTTTTGATGAAGAAAGAATGGAAATGTGTGAGAACCTTGAATTCGCTCCGTTCACCAAGTTTTGTCCGAAATGCCATCGAGAGTATCCCATGGATGAAAATGTCTGCTATGAATGTCTGGTGGCATTGAAAGACATCTCGGAAAAGACTCCAATCCATGACATCGAATCAAAACCTATATTCAGATTCTCCGGTGAAAATTCTTTAGATGACTTTGAAAGCATATTTTGCGAGTCAAATGTTGAAAAGGTCAATGAATTCAACATTAACATGAATGATTTGGAAAAAATCATAAGAAACATCAAATTGACTTCACTCAGGAATCTGGATGAGCTGATTAATGACAACTATGTTGACTTGAATGGCATAACCATTTTAGAGAAGGTGTTGCTGTTCACAAAGACTTTTGTCAATGTTGAATACAAGTCATACGGCCAGCAGCTTGGATATTTTGAATTTGAAACCGTAACAATCGATGACAGGCAGACTGCTTCGCTTCAAATCACCACGATGATACATGAGCTTTCACATTTTCTTTTAAAGGAGATTCTTGTTGGCGTCCTATGCAAATTGCTTGACTGTGCAAGCAACAGGTTCATCGACGTTATTGTCACATATGTTTTGGCTTACAGCAATTTCACACAGCTGATAGATGAATATTCCGCACACTGCTGCGAAGGCAGATTCACTGTCTACGGATATCAGGACTACTCATCATTCCTCAATATCATCGCCCAGATGGACGGGGAGATGAGCAGGGATGAAATAGAGATTACCAAATCCATTGGAAATACGTTTGCAAACGCAATAAAGGACATCCTTGAAATATTCATCGATAGGGATTTGCGGGAGGACATTAAAAGTAATTTCTTGAACTACCACTATGAAAGCCCAAATTATGAGATGCTTAAACTGGAAAACTGTGAAATGTTGACCGATGAGGGTTTTCTAAAGGCCATTTGGCTGATTATTTCAGAAGGCTTTGCTGCGGCAGGCGAAAATTTAGAAATTTTAAATGATTATCTTGAAGAGGCTAAATAATGAATGTTAAACAAATGATTATAAACTTAAATAAGGAGCATACAGGAGCTGAAATTGATATTGAAGATGCATTATTGACAATTATAACCAAATTCCAATTGTTCGAACCGTGCAACTACCTGTCCGAAGACGACGATTGGCTCAATGTTGCAATCATATCCATTGAGGATTCAAGCATTTCCCAACCGCTATGCATTCGCAAGAGCGAAATAACAACATTCGGTCTGTTCAACCGTGAAGAGATTGAATTGAATGTATCACCACAGCAAGGATCAGAGGACCTATACCAATGAAAGAGCTTATTTTTAAAGATGACTTTGACGTTGAGGAGGTCACGGACAAGATAAACAGTGTCATGTCAAAGTGGTCTGTTCAACTTCTCGACATCAACGGACCAAATTGGATAGTCTATAACTATGAAATGGAAGTCAAGTACCTTTTCCAGTTTCAGGTAAACTTCTATGACCTTGAAACACGCATAAAATTAGAAGATTTAAAATTAAATGTCATCCATCACATCGAATCTCTAAAGGATGAGACAACTTATAGGGATAACCTGACAAACGCAGTGTTTTTCTAAAATAAAAAAAGTAAGAATTAAATAAGATCATTTAATTCTTGTGTTGTAATATCTTACACCATCGGTATCGTAAGTGTACCATCTGTCTACTTCATCATCATATCCTTCACCGATAACAGTCACGTATGAATCAGTTTGAGGATTGTAGACTCTATAGGTAGCATTACTTGCGTTGGTGTCATTTCTTTTGGAATTGTCTCCAACAACAGTGTTGTTAGTTGCATTACCATTCTCGTCAATCATTATAACGTCTGTAGTGTTGTTTGCATCTGTTGAGTTTGTGATGTTGTTAACATCAGTAGCTTGTTGATTGCCGGTGCTGATAATGTATGCACTCACTGCAATAAGAGCAATTACTAGAATTGCAATAGCAATTAAAATGATTTTTTTCTTATCCATTAAAATCACCTAATAGTTATATTTGTCTTATCTAGTATATATTAGTCACTAACATCATAATCGTCAATCATCACATAATTGAACTCGGGATGTTTTTCCTTGATTTCTTTTAGGATATTTGCCTTTACGGCCTCACGGTCTGCATCAAAGTCAACGATGATATCGAAAGTGATTGTCTTTTCATCCTCATAGACGATGAAACCGTGTATCTCCAGCACTTCCTCATATTTTGAGGCGATATGGTACAGGTCGTCACGTATGTTGCTGTATGTGTTGTTGTGAGCGTAAATTCCAACTGTAAGAATTATGGAGAATTCCTTGAAGATTTTAAGTGAAATCTGTCTTGAGAGCTTTTGGATGTCCAGTGCGGTCAAGTCATCATCGATTTCAACATGGACTGACCCCTGCATGTCCTCAGGTCCGTAGTTGTGAAGGCTCAGGTCATATGCGCCGTAGACTCCAGGAACCTCAAGGATTGAAGTCTTGATTTTGCGGGATAGCTCTGAGTCGACCCTTGCACCGATCATGCTGTCCAGGGTTTCCCTAAGCATGTCTATACTTGCTTTTATGATTACTATGGAAATGATCACTCCCAGAATTCCCTCAAGTGATATGTGGAAGAATATTGAGATTATTGCAGCAACCAATGTTGAAAATGAAAGGATCGCATCAAAGAACGCATCGCTTCCGGATGCGACAAGTGCCTGTGAGTTTATGTCCTCACCGACGCGTTTGACGTACTGTCCCAATACGAACTTTACAACTACCGCAACAGCAACGATTATTAGGGAAACTGTTGTATAGTTGGTTACGTCTGGAGTGAATATCTTTGGCCAGGACTCCATGAACGCTGTGATACCTGCCCACAGCACAATGGCTGCAATTATCACTGATGAGAAATACTCGATACGGCCGTAACCGTAAGGGTGGTCCTTGTCAGGTGCCCTTCCAGCAAGCTTTGCTCCGATTATTGTGATTATTGAGGATAATGCATCTGTCAGGTTGTTTACCGCATCCAATGTGATTGCAATGGAATTTGTTGCAATACCCACAAATGCCTTGAATGCAACCAGAATGAGGTTTACTACAATTCCAATAATGCTTGTCTTAACTATTTTGTCTTGCCTTGACATGATTAAATATTCATTTTTTATAAATTTAAATCTATTTTTTTTTAAAGTGGATAAAGTATTATTAACTATGAAAACAAATATATAATTACGTATAAACTAGGTGCAGTTATGTATAAAAAAATATTATTACCAACAGATGGTTCAACGTATGCAGACCAGGCAGTCGAAAGAGTAACAAAATTAATTGCTGATGATGGCGAAATCATTGTATTGTCCGTTGCTGGTAAATTAACTTCAAGTGCATTTCAAAGTCGTAAAAAGGTTAAAAAAGTAAATGAAAGAATGAAAAAGGAAGCGGAAGTCGCTGTTAAAAACATGGTGGCTAAATTCGATGATGATTTGAATGTCAAGTCCATGGTAAGGATAGGTTTTCCGGCTGAAGAGATCAATAAGGCTGCATGCGAGGAAGGTGCTGATTTGATAGTAATCTCATCTTCAGGTAAAAGCGGCCTTCACAGATTTATTCTGGGAAGCGTTACCGAAAAGGTTCTAAAGACAGCAGACATTGATGTTTTACTTGTTCACAATGATTAGGTGGTTTGATGGTTAAGGTTAAGTCAGTTATAGTTCCAATAATATTGATTTTGATAATATTGGTTGGAGCTTTCATATTCATACAGGCCAATGCCCACAATACCAAGGTTGAAGTAATCAGCAATTCAACACTGAAAAATGGGGATGCGGTCCAAGTGGTCTTAAAGGACGAGTACAGAAACGTCTATCCTAATGAGAATATCCACATTAAGATTTTAGATGACCACGGATGGGCGGATAATTATGACGTCACTACAGACAATGAGGGTCAGGCTTCAGTAGTGCTGTCAACATTTGAAAATGGAAATTACACAATTCACACTAACTACAACGGAACCCTATTCAATAAGGCTTACCATGGTGTGGATTCATTAGCTATCGATGATGGATACTGATTCCATCCATATTTATTTTTTTGTGATTATTATGGGTTTTAAATCTAAATTGCTTAATTTTAAAGAGTGTGCTGTAAATTCAATGATTTACAAGACATATTATGATGATGATTTGGATGAAAAACTCGTCTATTTTGAATCCCGTGACGGGCTTGATTTTACAGGAAACATTTTCAGGATAGTTGAGGAACTCTCAACAGACAAGTATGGCGATTATAAAATTCATGTCCATGCAAAACCTAATGTTGTGGATAAAATCAAGGAATTTAAGAAGAATTACGATTTGAAAATCGACAAGATCATCACCAAAGAGGCAGTCGCAACCAGGACCCTTGAAAAGGCAAAATACATTTTCACAGACTCCGGAATCAGACCAAAATATGTCAAAAAGCAAGGTCAGGTATTCGTCAACACATGGCATGGAACCCCATTGAAGGTCATGGGTGCTGACAATGTTGCAGAGGAGCACAGGTTGGGAAATGTGCAACATCCCTTGCTTTCAAGCGATTATTTATTGTATCCTAATTATTACATGAAGGAAAGGATGCTTGAGTCATACATGATAGACAAGGTCTTTCCAGGAAGGATAGTGATGGAAGGCTATCCGAGAAACAGCGTATTCCTGAAGGATTCCTGGCTTAAGGAAAAGCTGGAGTTAACTGACAAGGAAATATTTGTCTACATGCCTACATTCAGGGGAGTTCTGATGGACCGTGATGACGACGGGCAGAAAAACGACGTTGAGGAGATTCTAACCAGATTGGATAATGAACTGAAGGACAACCAGATTCTATATGCAAAGCTGCATGTTCTAAACGAGTCCCAAATCGACTTTGAAAAGTTCTCTAACGTAAGGCCGTTTCCACAGGGCTATGAGATATATGACGTTCTGAACATGGCGGATGTGCTGATAACAGATTACTCAAGCGTATTCTTTGATTTTGCAAATACAAGAAGAAAGATTATTTTATTCAACTATGATGAAGAGGATTACATATCCTATAGGGGATTTTACAGGCCATTGGATTTGCTGCCGTTTCCAAAGGTTCAAACAATAGAAGAACTTGTTGAGGAGATGAATTCTCCAATAGATTATGATGTTGAAGGATTCATCGAAGAGTTCTGTCAATTCGACAATGCAGACGCTAGCGAAAGGCTCTGCAGACACATATTCCTTAATGAAAAAGTGTGCGTTGAGGAAAAAATTGAAAACGACAATCCGAACATCCTGATATTTGCAGGTGCACTTTACAAGTTCGGAATAGCTTCAGCATTGTTTAACCTGCTGAATAACGTCGACAGGACAAGATATAACTTTTTCATAACATTCAAGCAGTGGGAGGAAAACATCCTGCAAAACCATGAGGAGATCTTTGGCCTGATACCGGATAACGTCCAGGTGCTTCCGATAAGGTCCAATCTGATACCCACCGTCAAGGAAAAACTTGACTACAACAAGTTTTACCTGTCTGATGATAGGATGGACTGTCCAGATAAGCTAAAAAACCTCTTCAAGAGGTCATTTGACAAGCAATTCGGAAGCGTTGAATGGGACATGGTCATTGATTTTGACGGATATAACCATGATGAGACATTGATGTTTACCTCAAGCGACTTCAAAAGCAGCGTATGGGTTCACAATGACATGATTTCTGAAATAAAAACAAAGCACAACCAAAATCCAAATGTTTTAAGGCAGGCATACTCATCAGCGGATAATGTATGTGTTGTGTCTCCAAGTCTCATAAAGCCGACAAGTGAAATAAGCGGTCGTGAAGACAACATTCGCGTTGTCCACAACCTCAACGACTATGAATCAATTCTTAAAAGGTCAGATGAAAAGCCGCACCTTGATGAAAACACGGTTGTTTACAACAACGACATCGAATCCGTTTTGAGCAAGAATGAATTTAAGTTTATCACAGTCGGAAGATTTTCACCTGAAAAGGGTCATGAAAGACTGATATATGCATTCAATGAATTCTGTAAGGAGTACAACGGCGCCCAATTGATCATCATCGGAGGATATGGGGATGAATATGATAGGACCTGCAAGCTTCTTGATTCAATTGAATACGGTGATAATGTTACATTGATAAACAACATCTCAAACCCTATGCCGATTATTAGGGAATGTGACCTGTTCATATTGTCATCCTATCATGAGGGATGGCCTATGGTATTGATGGAGGCAGACACATTGTGCATTCCAATCATATCAACAGACATTCCCGCAACACGTGCAATGGGAGATTATGCTGGATGTATCGTTGAAAACTCCATGAAAGGCATTCTCAGGGGAATGCATGATTTTGTAGATGGCAAGGTGACCTGTAACAATTCAGATTTTGAAGAATATAATGAAAACGCTGTAAATGAGTTTTATAGCCTTTTAAAAAATTAAATTTATATATATTAACTGATAAAAACATTCATAATGGGGTGTACAATGTTTTCTCGAAAAGAAGAACAAATAAAAAAAGAAGATTTAATCCCTCGTAAGGATTATGATAAATTAAATGATTTAGTCAAAGTACATCAAGATTATTTGAATAATATTTTCGTATTCTATAAACTAAAGCCAACTCCATATTTGCAGAGCCTTCGTGATTTGTCCTATGAATTCCTAAGGCTTTTTGACAATATCTGCAAAAAATATGATTTGGACTATTGGATGGCTTATGGGTCATTGCTTGGTACCGTAAGGCACAATGACTTTGTTCCATGGGATGATGACTTGGACGTTGGAATGATGAGAAAGGACTATATGAAGCTAATTGAAGTAATAGAGTCTGAAATCGAAGCAAACAATTTGGAAAATTTCAAGTGCGCATATAAGATTGACAAGCATGACAAGGTTTCCAAAAGATGGTTCCAGATAAGCTATTACTTGCCTGACTACAATAGGAAAGTGATTGGAATAGACATTTTCCCTCATGATTTTATTGATGGCGAGGCAAGTGATGACTTTGAGGACAGGTATTACGATTCAAGAGCCAAATTCTATGACAGAAGAAAGAAATCGGATGATATGGATAAAATCACCCAACAGTTGTATGATGAATTGAATCTGAGCATGGAGCCTCAGGAATACTTTACCCATGGGGTGGAAAGTGTGCATGGAAAAGTGAACATGTTCAAGTTCCAGATTATCGAGACTAAAGAGCTGTTCCCTCTTCAAAGGGCAGAATTTGGAAAGATAGATGTTCCTATTCCAAACAATCCTCCGTTCTTTTTAAAATCCACTTATGGTAATAAATTTATGAGAATACCTAAAAAGATACGTGCTCATGGACGTTTAGCTTATTTCCATGAAATTGAAGGAATTATTGAAAGATTCAATGGTCTCAGTGGAGATATCAGAAAGGTAAATGATAGTTATGGTTTTTAATCCTTTTAAAAGAAATAAGAAAGAAAACATAATAGATGGCGATTATGTAACTAGAAAAGAGTTCAACAGACTTAAAAGGCAGATTGACACTCATCAGGATTACTTGAATAACATTTTCATATTCTATGAGCTGGAACCAACCCCATTTTTAGAGGAAATGCGTACACTCTCCTATGAACTGTTGACATTTTTCGACAATGTATGCAAGAAATATGGCTTGGAGTACTGGCTCGATTACGGAACATTGCTGGGGGCAATTCGCCACAGGGATTTCATTCCCTGGGATGATGACCTTGATGTTGGAATGATGAGAAAGGACATATTGAAATTGGCTGAGGTCTTCCAATCAGAAATAGACGGCAACGGATTGGAAAATGTTAACTGCGCATATAAGATTGACAAGCATGACAAGGTTTCCCAAAGATGGTTCCAGATTAACTTCAAACGCCCTGAATTCAAGGGAAAATTTGTAGGAATTGACGTTTTCCCGTATGATTATATCGAAGATCCAAAAAACATTGAAGACAAGTATTATGATTCAAGAGCCAAGTTCTATAAAAGAAGGCAGGACGGAATGGATATCAATGATGTTGTTGATGAGCTTTTCAGCGAGCTCAATTTGAGTTTTGAAAGGCAGGATTATATCGTTCCCGGTGTTGAAAATGTTCGTGGAAAAGTGAATATCTATCCGTTTGCGGTCATGGAGACTGATGACGTTTTCCCGACACATAAGGTTAAATTCGGAAAATCCTCATTATCTGCACCTAAGGACTCTCATGGTTATATCAAGAAAGTTTACGGCAAAAGGTATATGGAAATTCCATCCAAAATCAGGGATCACGGCCGTTTGAACAGGTATGTGAAACAGCCTCACATCATGGACATGCTCAAGGAATCAAATGCGATGCTTAAAAAAGCTAATGAAAACTTTAAATTTTAATCAAGGGTTAATATGTTTGACATATTCAAGAAGAAAAAGGAATCTGAAGCTCCTGATTATCCCACTAAAAAGGAGTTCAACGAATTGAAAAGGTTGATTGATACCCAACATGACTTTTTAAATAACATTTACCTGTTTCATGAGTTTGATAATGGATATTACATGGAGCTGATGAGAAGCATTTCATTTGAACTCTTTAAGTTTTTCAATTACGTATGTGAAAAGCACAATATTGAGTATTGGCTCGATTTTGGAACTTTGCTGGGTGCTGTTCGTCATGGGAACTTCATCCCTTGGGATGATGATTTGGATGTTGGAATGATACGTTCCGAATACTTGAGGTTTATAGATGTTGTCCAAAAGGAGATAGATGACAGCGGACTTATTGATGTAGTTGCAGTTTTCAAGGTTGATGTTAAGGATAGAATATCCCGTAGATGGTTCCAAATAGAGTTCAGAAGGCCTGAGTTTAGAGGAAAGTTCATAGGAATAGATATTTTTC
This sequence comes from Methanobrevibacter sp., assembly GCF_017940815.1. Classification (GTDB taxonomy): domain Archaea; phylum Methanobacteriota; class Methanobacteria; order Methanobacteriales; family Methanobacteriaceae; genus Methanocatella. Next base: position 36 of record NZ_JAGAXX010000076.1, on the reverse strand, counting down.
CATATGATTACATTTCAAACCCTAGTGATGACCTTG
>NZ_JAGAXX010000075.1 GCF_017940815.1 Methanobrevibacter sp. | reverse complement strand
TATGGGTATTAAGACCTTTTTTAATAAAATAAAAAATTATCCTAATGTATTTTTATAAACCATCAAAAAATAATATGAAAAATAAGAAAAAGAAAATGAATCTGGTCGAATTTTAACAAAAAAAATTCAGGCCCCTAAATATATTATCATACCTAAATTATTTAATATTAATCATGATGGAGCAATTCCCTGATTCTCCAGACGGACTTTTTATTCATTCTTGAAATTGCCCTTTGGGTTGATATTCCTGCAGGACATGAGTCCTCACATGCAAGGGACTTGACGCAATGATTATAGAATCCCTTCTTATAGCTTTTTTTGATTTCTTTCACATGCCCAGAATCCTTTTCCTGACCTATAACCTTTGATGCTGAAACGGGAATGTGCGCCCCAACAAAGTCTCCCAAATCATAATTTGGACATGCCTCACAACAGCATCCACACATCAAACACAAGGACATCTCATATTCAAAATCCAAATCTTTTTCATTTACTTTTGCATCGCTTTCAAGCCATATCTTGGACTTTTTCATCGAATCATACAATATTGACCTGTCCACCTTCAAATCCTTTATCAATGGGAATTTGGATAACGGCTCAATTGTAATGACTTCATATTCCTTGACAACCTGCTCATTTTTTAGGAATGTCTGGCATGCAAGCTTAGGCTCTCCGTTGATGACCATTGCACATGCACCACATATTCCCTGAAGGCAGCTGCATGAATACTCTACAGGATTTCCCAATTTTTCAAGCAAGGATGTGACTGTGATATTTAAGTCGCCATCATATTGAAATTCCTGATAACCATCCCCCACCTTAATCTTAACTTTCATAAAATCACTCAAAAAATACGTTAATTTCACCGTCATATGTCACATTGGATGCCTTTTCAAACTCAGAACTGCTTTGAGGATAATCTGTTCTTTGATGTGCTCCTCGACTTTCCTTTCTCTCAATTGCAGACATTATGCATGCCTTTGCAAGAATTATTAATGGAGACTCCTCCATGCCATTCAATTCATTGAGAGCATCAGTCAGGTTTTCCTCATCACGATATATGCTCATTGAGCGGTTCATGATTTCTGCAAGCCTTCCATCATTCTGAGTTGGAATATTAACTTCCTCTCGAATTAGTTCACCTGTCGGCTTTTCAAGAATTGCATTTTCAGCTGCAATCCAGCCACCGTGAATTGCTCCCAAAAGAGAATTACCTCCAAGCCTGTTGGCTCCATGATACTGGCTTGAGCATTCGCCTGCAGCATACAATCCCTTGATGTTTGTCCTGTGATCAGCATCAGTCCTGATTCCACCCATGAAATAGTGCACTCCCGGGAAAATAGGAATCGGCTCTTCTATAGGATTCAAATTCAAGTATTTTGTGCATATGTCATAGACCTCATCCAACTTAACCCTAATTGTATCCTCATCCAAATGGGTGATATCCAGATACACTTCCTTTTCACCACCGTTGGATGCCTTGTAGATACTTTTTGAAACGACATCCCGTGGCATCAGTTCCGCCAATTCAGGATACCATTCCTTCATGAAATACCATTTTTCACCATCCCTAAGGACATATAGCTTACCCCCTTCACCGCGTGCCGCCTCGGTTATGAGCATTCTCTTGTTTGGTGTCCTGACAGTTGTCGGATGGTACTGTATCATCTCAAGATTTGCCAATTGAACCCCTTGAGTCAATAGCCTTGCTGTGGCATAACCGTCATTCTGTGTTGATCCGACAGTCTTTCCGAATAGGGAATTCAATCCACCTGTGGCAATGATAACCGCATCACCAGTGAAGGATTTTATTTCACCAGAATCCTCATTAACGCAGACAACGCCTGCACATTCCCTCTTGTCGGTAAATATCAATGAGACAAATCTCCATCCTACATGTCTGGTGACCTTGCCTTCAACTTCCCTTTTCCTGCATTGACCTATGAGTGCAGTCACAATCTGCTTTCCTGTTCTTGCACCAGCATAAGCTGTCCTTTGCTTTTTTTGACCTCCAAAATATCTCAAGTCGATGTTTCCGTTTTCATCCCTTGTGAAGCTTGTTCCTATTTCAGATAGCCATTCGACAATTTTTAAAGCATCTGCAGTCAGCCTCAAAACCGCTTCAGCATCATTGATTTCACATCCACCATGCATTGTATCTGCATAGTGCTGCTCGGTGGAATCGTCCTGGCCTTTGGTGTTTAATGCGGCGTTGATGCCTCCCATAGCCATCACAGACTGTGAACGCTCGGAATAGTCCAGAGATATCAAGTCAACCTCTGCATTGTCTGATGCTCTTATGGCTGCAGTCAGACCGGCCATTCCTGCACCAACTACAATTACTTTATTCATAAAACGCCTCCCAGATTATAGACTATTTCCGCCAATATCAACATTATTAAAATTATCAGTAAAACACAGTTGTTTTTATGCTTGAAATTTGCATATTCATCCTTCCCGTCCAAGAATCCTAATGACATCATGAATTTAGGAATTGACACACTTAAATGCAATATCAATGAAATGAACAGCAGATTATCAACTGCAAAATGAAATATCCTCATCCAAAAGTCATAACCTGAATTCAATGGGGCAAACATATAGCTTAGGATGTGCAGGCTCACAAAGACCACTATTAAAATTCCTGTGACGAGCTGCTGTGTTGTATCCTTAATCAAACCAGAATACCTGTTACCCCTTTTGGACCTGTCCTTGAAATATAAGTATAAGCTAATGATTATATGGACAACAATAGGATAAAATATCCTTCGACCGGTTATCTGAAAGCTTGGAGAATATCCAATGATTCCAAACAGGTGCAAAACGGACAGTACTGCATGATTTAAAAGCAATATGATTATAATTATTACCATTAAAGTGTTTATCTTTCTAAGGGAAATCAACTTATCACCGGTCTAATTCTTGAAAGCGATGAAAGCAATGCGCAGATGGTTATGAATATTGCCAAAATCGTATTGACCGTCCCAACATGGATTAACAATGCAACAATAGGATATGCATAAAACATCAATGCAACAATATGACCCAATCTTTCATAATAAAAGTCATCACTTGGAGATGTTTTGAAAAACTCTACCATTTTCAATATTATGACAAATATGAACCAGAACGGTATCAGATTAATCAGCATTACTGCAAAAGTAGATAAAACAATAAATATGAAATCACAAATCACATCAAATTTGGCACCGTCATACGTATCCAAATTGTATTTTTTAGCCAATTTGCCATCAAAATAATCAGATAGTGCAGTTAAAATAAAAATAAATAATAAATAACCTATATTATAATCAATTAATGTGAAATGTATGAACAGCACTCCAAGAAGTATTCTTAGTGCAGTTAAAATATTTATATAAACCTTTTGCAACAATACGCACCAATTAATATATAATATTTTAGGAATATAAAAATTTTTTTACAAATTAATTATTTTATAAATATTTTTTATAAAATTCGAGTCTGTAAAATTTTATAGGCTTATTTAATTTTTATGTGTTTTTGTGTCCAGTTTTGCATTTGGAAGTCTAAAAAGGTTAGAATTCCATTTTTGGTCTTGTATAATTTCTTTATTTTTTCTGGATTGGTTTGTCTGTAGT
>NZ_JAGAXX010000074.1 GCF_017940815.1 Methanobrevibacter sp. | reverse complement strand
ACCTATGGTAAGCCACATACTTTGCAATTTCTTCATCCAGAGCTGTTTTTTTAACTTTATTTAAAACATCAATTGTAGATTTTCCTGACATAATTTATTATTTGTCAGCCATCTATAATAAAAGTTTGGTAACTAACTATAGAAAACGAACTGGAATTTTGCCATCCTATTTTACTGGCCGTGAAAACGAATTAAATGAACTTAAAAAAGTATATAACTCAACTAAAATGGGAGTTCCAGGCCATTTAATATTATATGGACCAAAAGGAATTGGAAAAACATCTTTATTATTAAAATTTCAAGATGAAATAAATCATCTCGATGAAGTATATTCTGTTAGAATTCCTTTAATGGAAGGAAATTTTGAAGATGTTTACTCATTAATAATAGAAAAATGCTCTGACACATTAGATATTAATATTGGTCATTTTTGGGAGAAAATAAGCTCATTAGGCATTAATATCCCATTTATCGGTGGTGTATCAGTATCACGTGAAATTCCTAAAACCAGTCCTGTTGTAGCATTTGAAAAAATTTTAAACGTGATTTATGATGAGTTGGGCTCTGACAATCCTGTCTTAATCCTATTGTTTGATGATCTTCAAAGGATTATGGGCAATGATGAAACAATGAAAATATTAAGCATCTTGCAAAATGCACTTGTTGAATTAAATCTAAAAGGAAAAAACATAATGTTCGTAGCTACTGGATCAGAAGATATTTTCAATAAAATACAAGACAAACTTGACTCAGCAGTAAGGATATTCGAGCCTTATTTGATTGGACCATTATCTTATAGTGAAGTATGTGATGCTATAATCATTCCATCCGAAAAACAAGGTGTAGTCTTTGAAGAGGATGTTTTAAAGGAAATATATGGATTATCTAATGGAATTCCATATTATATGCAAATTCTTGCTTACAGTTGTTTTGAAGAAAGTAATGACGATGATGAAGTAACTATGATTGAATTTAAAAGAGCTTCTAGGTATTCCTTAAACATTTTAGCTCAACGTGAGTTTAAAGCATTATTCAGCAAATCTACTGCAGAAGAGCGAAAAATACTATGCCTAATGGCTGAAAGTGACGAAACAATTTTATCTTATTCCTATATCAAGGATAATGCCAATTTGAACTCTGAACCTTCTGCATTGTTAAAAAATTTAGTTAACAAAAATATGATAATCAAACCATCAAGAGGTAAATACAAATTAAAAAGTAATCTTTTCAAATTATATTTGCAAAATCTGAGGATTAATCAGGAAACAGGTTTAATTAACTAGATGGTAACTTTTCCTATTTATATTTAATCTTTACATTAGAGTTTTAGTAGTTCAAATCGATAAGGTTGCGAACTATATCATACGTTTTATACGAACAGTTTGTATTTTTATCTCTATATTTTAGTTTGGTTAGTAGTTCTTTTTCAAAAATAGTTATAATGTATGTAAATTTTACTTGCATTTACCAAAAAAAACAAAAAAGTAGATGAATTAATTATTCATCCAATAATTCAGGATTTTTAGAATTCTTTGCACTGATTACTGATTTGCCAGTCGCTGCTTCAAGTTCTTTTCTTGCATTTCCTGCAATGTTTCCGCCACGTTTTACAACGTTACGGCTTTCATCAACCCATCTGGATTTTCAACTTTGCTGATTTCAGTTGTTGATGCTTCTGCCAGCATGTTTAATATTAATTCCATGTTGGTCATGTTGTCTCGTAGGCCTTCTTTTTTAAGTCCTTTGTATTGTTTGTATTCTTTTGTTGACATTCCTGACCATGCTTTGGATATATCATCAGTTAGAATTGAATATTCAATTCCTTCGTTGACTCCAACCCTGTCCCATTCGGCTGTCAGTTCTTTTCTGGTTTCAATGGTTCTCACCCTTTGGATTATCCATTCCTCGGAGTAACCTTTTTCGCGGTAAGTCTTGATTGCCCTTTGCATGGCAATTTCAGGGTCTGCTATTTCTTCAAGCCTTTCTTTACCCATTTGAGCTAGCCATTGTTTAAAGGGTTCGGCTTTTGGGGAAGGAACTGATTGTATGATTCTTAATGATTGTTTAGTATTAGCAGCATCAGTTTTACGCATTTTACCGTCAGTAGCTTTAAGTTTCAACCTTACGATATTTTCGTAAGGTTGACCAGATTCATCTGATAGTTTCCTTTTTAAGTCACTCCAATATCTATTAGGATTTTTACTTTCTGTAAGTACTGCAATAACATCTATCACTGAATAATAGTAATCTTCAATTTCAGGATCCCATTTTGTCCTTATTTTATACTCTTCAAATAATTTAATAGAATATTTTTCATCCATAATATTACCTCCTTTAACTTAATTAATGATAAATTACTTATTATTATATTAAATTAGAAAGTAAATATAATGTTTGAAACAAAAGCAATTTTACGAAGTTAGAACAATTTAACGATTCAATGCAATATTAAATAATATCATACAATAATTCCAAAAAAATTTAATTATAACCATAAAATCAATTTGTTATCAGAGTTTTAGTGAGGATACGATAAGCATGAGAACTATATCATACAATCGCATGTCGTGACCTCTGTTGGTGAGGGGAATAGTCATCCGTTTTTTAAATCCCTTATTTGATTGTAATTACAATATTGTTCAGGCCCAGTATTTGGGAATAGTCAATTTTTTGCGAGATTCTGTTTAAAATGGCCATATTGGATGCAATATCCTCATCTTCCATTATATTTATGCAAACTCCTGAATATTTAATTGAAATTAAAATGTGATTTCCATTGTCCCTTATAATCATATCTATTAAATCTATTTTCTCGTTAATGTCGATTATATGGACAACATGTCTTCAATTGCCATGCTTACAAGAACAGATAGTCTTTCATCGTTAAAGGATTCCTGGATATTTTCGGATAATTTAACTGCATCCTCAACATTTCCCTCGATTGTGTATTGAAATACTGATGTACCCTTATGCTTTTTAATTAGGAAAAATCCGGAATATTCATTGCTTTTGCGGATCTTGATTTTTGAGTATATGAAAATAAACAGTAAAGTTGCAAATTCAGCCATTACAAGTGAAATCCAAAAGCCTTCCGCTCCCCATATGTAGGTAAAAATGAATGCAAATAACACCGGGAAAACCAGTCCCTGAAGAAGGGTAATCATATTGCCCAATTTATTATACTGAACGGATTCCGCATAAAACAGGTACAGGTTATTGACAGAAAATGCAATGAAGCTGACGGAAAATATTCTTATCACGTTAATTATTGTAGGGATATGTGCTGGATTGCTTACATTGAATATCAAAAGTATTATTTGTGGGAATATAATGAATAATGCTGAGAAGACTGTTCCAAATGCAATGATTTTAAGGGATCTCTTTGTCACATAATCCACGCCATCGTAATCTTCCTCTTTATTATAGGCGGCTGCAATCGGTAAAATTGATTGGGATGTTCCCAAAGCAAAGATTTCCAGCAGAAACAATGTATTATAGCACATATTAAATGCTGCCAAACCCAGTTCTCCTAAAATTCCAGCAATTAAAGCGTTTAAAAGAACCAGTCTGATTGTACGGTATAACGGGATTGATGAAACTGAAAAGCCTGCCTTGCAGACATCTGCAAAATAGCCGATTGTCTCGGATAATCTGATTTTAATGAATTTCAGTCTCCTGTCTGATTTGAAGAAATATGATGTAATGTAAATTGCCGCAACGATAATTCCTAGTGTTGTTGCCATTGCAGCACCGGAAATGCCCAAGTTCAAGAATTTCATTAAAACGATATCCATAATGATATTAACCCCATTGCAAATTAAAAATGCTCTGAACTCCATTTTAATGAATCCGTCAGTTTTGATAAAATATGCCAAAGATGTCATGTAACAGTTAAATGCAATTCCAAGGGCATAAAAATAAAAATATTGTGTGACGAGTGGTTTTAACTGTTCGGAATGACATAATAACTGAACAAACTGTCCTTGAAATATTATGGCCGTAATTGTTATGATTAGTCCGATAATGGTGACTCCGATAATCGAAATCGTGAAGTATGAATTGCCCTTCTTTTCATCGAATTCAGCTTTGGCCATCGTACATATGATGCTTCCGCCCAAACCGATTAGCCAGTAGAGAACATTGATAAAGCTAACAAGGGGTTCAATACTTTGAACAACAGACAGGTACATTGACCCCATGAACATACTAATGAAGAATGCATCCACAAGCACTGCAAAGTTGCCGGCTATCGAAACCATCAGTGTTGGGAAAAACAATTCCCTGAATTTCCTGTTCAATAAATCAAAATTTCTCTGTATTCCATGTTATCTCTTTGATGCAATAAGCATTCTGTTTAATTTGTGTATTGGCATTTCTATTTTAAAGTCTGATACCTTGACAAGCGCTTCTGCACCCAATCTTGAATTAGGCATATAGTCATAGGTTGTTTTTGGAATGAAAACCAATCCTCCGCTAGATTTGACCTTATCAAAAATATTTAAGAACAGTCGCACAATTTCATAATCTTTTTCATCGGCAATGCTTCTGTTCAGATTTATGACTACACAGTCAAATTTTCCTTTAACGGCATCTAAATCTTTCAATAAAACTTGAGATGCGCTTAAATTATCATAAATATTTTCAGTAACTAAAAGGCATGTTCCATATGGTTTAATATCATTTATTAAAGAAGGAATTGTTTTTTTGATTTCATTTTCGTCAACGGTTACATTTTTATGCATTTCTTCACTTAACACTAGTTGGAAAGCCCTCTTTTCAATATCCCTTATAAAGTCAACATCCTTTTGAATCTGTTGAAGGTCCTTGTGAACCAGAAAAATTGTCCCTCCTACAGTTTCCAAATCCTGGGTTTTATGGAATATTTTTGGTGTTTTAATTGAAATGTTTGTTTTAAAAAAGCTTTTTAAGTTATCTGCCAGGAAATTCATTGGAGAAGATTTCACAATCAAATCCTTCGGAACGATGAAATTCTTTACAACCCCATGTGCATATAAATTGTAACCTTTCAAACGTTCCAGATTAAATTTTTCAGGGTTTAAATAGCAATCAAGTGAACTGTCTGTTTCGTGCTGGCCGGAAATCATGTCCAGGAATTCCGCATCCAATCCGTGACCATGGGGTCTGCAATTCACTTCAATCAAAATAGGTCCTTTTTCATCAATCATGTATTCGCCATGAACCGGACCGTATTTTATTCCTAACGCATCGGCAACATCAAAAGCATATTCGACAAGTTCCGCTTCTCCGATTCCCAATTCATTAACGGTCTCATCATAATCGTATATGTTTCCTCCTTCGGATGTTTTGATTTTATTGTATTTCCAAACGAGGGTTACCCGATGAACTCCATTGCATGAAACAGTATCAACAACATATTCCTGTCCGTCTATACGTTCCTGAATAATGAGCTCTGTCATTTCATGGTTATAAATGCCTGTTAAATTGAATACTTCTTTTACTGCGTCAATCATTTCCTGTCTGTCTGAGCACAGTCTAACGCCTACGGATGCTGCACTGTATATAGGTTTTACTACAACTTCCTTTAGGTTTTCTTTATCATAATATTCGATAGCTTCATCTAAAGACCTGACAACCTGTCCCTTGATTGAACGCAGATTGTTTTCAGCCAGTCTGTTGTGCATTTCATTTTTTAAAGTAAAAGCACTCAAATTTTCGATAGGATTGCATAAAAGATTCAAGTCATTCGCTAATTTTGTGGCCAGCACAACACCGCCCTCAGCTCCTGGAATAACAAGCAGAGGGTCATATTTTTTAACCATTTCGAGTGTTTCTTCGTATGTGTCTTTTTCATATATCACATCAAAATCATTATCAATTAACTCATATTCTGCATTTACTTCTTCTTTAGTGATTATTGCATCTTCAGATTCATCAAATAGCTTCATTTCTAAAACAATCGGATTTAAATTTCTATCAATAATATCTTGAATATAATTTTTACCTGTTGACATGCACTGAACAATAATAATATTTTTCATTAAAACACCCTGCTAATTTATATTATGTTTGAAAAGTATTTATGTCTTTCAATGCATAATTTACTGGAAAATCATAATTCTTATTTTTAAATTTTAACCCAATTAGTATATATTATAAAATATAGTTAATTGAATGTACTACAAAGTTCAGTATATTTTTGGATTATTATAGGATGGTTTACCTATCAATCAATGGGTCGAATAAGATTACATATTTATACTAAAAAAGTATTATATTAATATAGTTAAAATCCAATATGGATTACTTTTTTTGATATCTTTTTTAGACGTGTATCCGAGTGGTCAAAGGAGTAAGATTCAGGGTCTTATGCATCAGTTGCTTCGTGGGTTCGAGTCCCACCACGTCTATTCTTGTTTTTTTAACTTTTTAAGAGTAAATATGGTTTTAAATAGTTTATTTTGCTTAAGTTCATATTTGGCAATGTATATTTTAAAAAAAGATTCAATTCAAACAAAATTAAGGTTTTTACAGAGTTTAATGGGTCTATTTGAGGGGCGTTGATGTCGAGCTGAATGTAGGTGAGGAAATGTCTCATGTATATCCTCTTTATCCACTGGGTCCCGATCAAAAGAGGCATTCAAGCACATTGTTGAAATTATTAACAATCCTCAACTTCTATAAGTTGAGGTAGTTCATTGAGTTTTTATTGCTTGAAATCGAAGGTTGCGAACAATATCATAAGTTTCATATGCAGTTGATCATGGTCAAGTGTTTTAATTATTGATGGATGATTTTTTGATGTTTAATCAGACAGGTATTTGATTTTTTCAAGCTGTTCGTTTAAAAGCTCATTCTTTTCATTGGATTTCAATGCCCTACTCGTATAGTATAGGGCTTCATCATACTCTCCCAAGCCTATCAATATTTCAGAAAGGGTATATGCATATGCGAATTCATCTGGTTTGATGTCTGATGCCAATTTCAGGTAATGGCATGCCTTTTCCCAGTCCTTTAATCTCATCAAGCAGTAACCCAAGTTATAATAAACGAAAGGATCATCATATCCCAGTTCATGAGATTCCTCAAGGCAGACCAAAGCCTCATCGAAGCGGTTTAACAGGTTTAAAATGTTTCCCTTAAGAGCCAATATATAAGATTTCTTTTTAAACATGAAGATACAGGAATTTGCAAATTTCAATGCTATTGAATAATGGCCGTGTTCTAAGAAAAATCTGGTCAGAATGATTAATGTGGGCTCAAGGCATACCCAGAGCATTAGTGACATGAAACCTAAAGATGCATATGTTTTAAACCAGTCATTGCTTTTTAATCCGTTATACGCCTCAATGATACAAACCACTATCATGACATAAACTAGGAATTTGGAAACTTTATTCTGGCCGACGTTTGCAAATTGGTAAAATAAGATGATGACGAGCAGGGAGGATTTAAAAATATTCCATAAGCTAAAATTATAATTTATCTGATAGATTAAATTTGCAATAAATACTATTGCAAGAATTAAATATTTAACCCGCTTGTCCATAAGTATACTTTCTAGTTCCTTATAGATAAGTTTTCAAGCATGATTGTATTTTCATATAATTAATTTCGTCTGTTTTGAAAATCCTAACCGTTCAAGCTGGTTTGATCAAAAGCTGTCAAAAATAAAAAAAGTAAAATAGAGATTAAATGTCTCTATTTTTTAATTTTAAGTTTTTTGGTCACTTTGTCTTTTCCGTAAGTTACTTTGTATTTGTATTTTTTGCCTACTTTGAGTTTTTTGAGCATGGATTTTTTGACTTTCCATTTTGCTGTTCCTTTTTTGTTGGTTTTTGCTTTGTAGGTTTTGCCCTTGAATTTGATTTTGAGTGTTTTTGATTTGAGGTATTTGCCGTTGACTTTTTTCAAGGTGATTTTTACTTTGGTAACTTTTTTGGATTTTTTGACCTTTTTGTTTTTGGCTTTGATTATGCTGTTGACTTTCACTGTGTTTTTGACGGTTATTCCTTTGTATGTTGCTGTAATGGTGTATGTTGCTTTTTGTGGTTTTACGTCTGGTATTTTGAAGGTTGCGTAACCGTTTTTATCGGTTTTTACAGTGTAGGTCACACCGTTGAAGCTGATTTTCACTGACTCTCCTGCGCCTACTGCCTTGCCGTCTTTGGTAACAAGTACTTTGTATGGTGTTTTTGCGGTGTAGAGCATTTTGATGTCAGTGTTTTTAGTTAACTTAATAACTGGGGCCTTTTTGATGTTTATTGTGGTTGTTTTTGTCACTGGGGAGTATTTGTCGTCTCCTGAGTAAGTAACTGTTAGATTGTGTTCTCCTTCAGAAAGGGTAGGTACTGTGATGCTTGCAGATCCGTTAACTAATGCTTTGGTGTAGTTTGTTCCATCAACATTTACGGTGAGATTTCCAGTTGCGTCGGTTGGCAATTCGATTGAGATTTCTGGTGTATCATCGTATTCTGGAGCGTTGATTTCGATTGCTTGGTCTATGCTTTTGACTTCGAATTGTGCTGCTTTTGCAGTTGAATCGAATGTGTCGTCACCGTTGAATCCTAGGTATGCAGTGTAATTGCCTGCAGTTAGGTTATCAAGGTTGTATATTCCTATACCGTCGATTATGGTTGTGTTTTCATTGGCAATTCCGTTTATCACTATTATGAGTTTGCCGTTGAATGTGTTGTTTGTGGATATTCTTATGAATGCGGTTTCGCCTACATATATGTCTCCGACTGTGACTTTTAGGTTGAGGTCGGTTTTTTGTGGTGTAGGTTTTACTTCGAATTTTGCTGTTTTTGAAGTTGCATTGAATTTTTTGTTTCCATCAAAGCTGACTGTTGCGGTATAGCTGCCTGCATTTAATTCCATTGCAACGTATTCGCCTTTGCCTTCAATTATTTCTAATTTGTCTTGTTTTCCGTTTATGGATACTTTGACATCTCCATTGAAGGTGTTGTTTGTGGTTACTGTTATGGTTGCCATGTTGCCTTCGTTGATGTCGTCCACGTTTACGGTTAAATTGAGGTCGTATTTAGGTTTGACTTTGAATGTTGTTTCTTTTGTGGATGCATTGAATTCGTCGTTTCCTTTAAAGCTGACAGTTACAGTGTAATTGCCTACTTCTAAATCGGCAAATTGATAGGTGCCTTTTCCTTTGTTTACTTTCACGTTGAAGTTGATTCCGTTTAGTGATAGTGAGACGTCACCTGTGAAATTAGGGTTTGCGGTAATGTTTACAATTGCATTTTCTCCTTCAAAGACATCTTCAACATTTACATTTAATCCAAGAGCATCTGGTACGGTAATTTGAGTTACAGACTCTCCGGTATTGCCTTTGTCATTTTTTATAATGAATTTGATGGTGGATGTGCCAGGTTCTAGGTTTTCGACAGTCCATCCTTCATTTGTGCAGTCAAATGTTTTTGATTCGCCGTCCTTATTTGTGACGTTGACTGTAAGGCTGCTTTCTGGCAAGCCGGTGAATGATACTGTATCTCCAGGTTTTAATTCGTTATTTGTGATGTAAAATTGAATTTTGGAATTCCGTACATCGTTATTTATAAATGTACAATTATTGGCGGTACCGCTAGCCATGGATTGGCCAAATTGTGCTGTGTTGTCAATAAAAGTACAGTTTGTGGCAGTACCGTGGTCCATTGCTCCGCCGGCACGGATTGCATTGTTGTTTGTGAATGTACAGTTTATTGCTGTTGTATTGTACATTGCGCCACCGTCAATATCTTTATTATTTTTATTGATTGCACCATTTCCGGTAAATATACAATTTGTAGCGGTGCCTTCATACATTGCACCTCCTTTACCTCCATTTTGAGTTATGTAATTGTTTTTGAAGGTACAGTTTATTGCATTGACACCGGTAAGTGCTCCACCATTATGTGCGGTATTGTTTTCAAATGTACAGTTTATTGCAGTTACGCTTTTTGCTCCGTTGTTCCAGACAGCTCCACCGTATCCATTAGCACCTGTCCATCCATTTAAAAAGGTTATGTTTTTAAATGTGACAGTGGCGTTGTTGGTAATTTGGAACATTCTCATTTTTTTACTTACATCTATTTTGTGGCCTTGTCCGTCGATTGTGATTGATTCATTGATTATGATTCCGTTTGTCAAGTTTTGATCCTGATCGCCCCAGAAATAATCATAATTTAAAATGATTGTATCGTTTAGGGTGCTTTGAATCAAGTCATCTAAGTCTTTCATGGTATTGTGGACTATGGTTATTTGGGTTTGGAATTCCCCTCCATTAAAGTCACTGTAAACTGTGAATGTTACGTTATAAATTCCTGGTTCGAGATCTTTTACTTCCCATCCTTTGTCTGTGCATGTAAATGTTTTTGATGCTCCATCTTTGTTGGTAGCTGTGATTGTAAGGTTGCATTCAGGCAGGCAATAGAATGGCACTATCTGTCCAAGTGTTATTTTTTTAGTTAGGGTGTAGAATTCAATATATGAACCGTATGCAGTGTTGTTGATGAATGTACAATTTAGGGCACCTGCCTCATTTATTGCTCCACCATCATTTGCCTTGTTATCTATAAATGTACAATTTGTAGCACTTCCTTCTGATATTGCTCCGCCACTTTTTGCGGTGTTATTGGTAAATGTACAGTTTTCAGTGCGTCCATTGGACATTGCTCCACCTGCATTGGATGCGATATTATTGTTAAAAGTACTGTTTGAAACATCCCCTTCGTATACTGCTCCACCGTCATTATTTGCATTGTTATTGGTAAATGTACAGTTTTCAGCGATTCCCCAGGACATTGCTCCACCGTCATTATTTGCATTGTTATTGGTAAATGTACAGTTTTTAGCGCTTCCCCAGGACATTGCTCCACCATTTTTTGCATTGTTATTTATAAAATTACAGTTTGCAACTTCACTATTGAATACTGCTCCACCGTCATTATTTGCGATGTTATTTATGAAAGTGGAATTTGCAACTATAGCATTATTCATTGCACCTCCATGTCCGAACGCTACGTTGCCGATGAATGTACAATATGTGGCGCTGCCTTCATACATTGCTCCACCACCATAATTGGCATTATATGCATTGTTGTTTTTGAATGTACAGTTTTCAGCATTCACTTTAAAGAGTGCTCCACCATATCCGGCAGCGTTGTTTTCAAATGTACAGTTTATCACGGTGACATTTGCTTCATTGTTCCAGATGGCTCCGCCGGTTCCGGTGGTTGCGGCATTTAAAAAGGTTATATTTTTAAATGTGACATTGGCACCTTTGGTAACCTGGAAAATTCTCATTTTGTAGTTTCCATCTAATTTATGGCCTTGTCCATCTATTGTAACTGATTTATCGATTATAATTCCATTTGCCAAATTATCGTCCATGTCAGTGCAATAATAATCGTAATCTAATGTGATTGTCTTGTTTTGAGTGTTTTTTATTAGATTGTTTAAATGGGCCATTGACATGGATCCGCTTGTTACATTTATTTCAGTTTCATAATGGCCTGTTACCCTATAATTTAAAATATCTATTGTTACCTTATAAATTCCTGGTTCTAGGTCATGTATTTTCCATCCTTCGCTGTCATAATAAAATGTTTGTGTTTTACCGTCTTTAGTGGCAGTAATTTTAAGATTACACTGAGGAGGTAATCCAATGAACTTTATCATATCAATAGGTTCTATTTGATTACGTTCTAAGCAGAATCCAACTGTTGTTGCAAATACTTTATCATTTATAAAAGTACAATTAATGACAGTACCAAAGATATTTGCTTCCGTATCAGTATATCCTTCTTGAATATTGTTAATAAAAGTACATCTTGTGGCTATAGTAACTTTCATTGCTCCACCTGAGAAAGCCCTATTGTTTATAAAGGTGGAATAGCTTGATACGCGTCCATACATTGCACCTCCTCCGACTCTTGCAGTATTATTGATAAATGTACAATTTATAGTTTCAGTTTGGGATGTTGCTCCTCCGGAATGATCTGAATAATTTTTAATGAAAGTACAATTCACAGCAATGCCGTCATACATTGCACCGCCCTCTGAATTTAAATTACTTTTTGCATTGTTGTTTATGAATGTGCAGTTTTTAGCATCGACATGGTCAAGTGCCCCACCATGGTATGCTCTGTTGTTTTCAAATGTACAGTTTATTGCGGTTACGCTTTTTGCTCCGTTATTCCAGACAGCACCGCCGCTACCTTCTCTGTCTGCAAATCCATTTAAAAATATTATATTTTTGAATGTGACACTTGCACCATTGGTAATCCGGAAAAGTCTCATATTATTTTGACCATCTATTTTGTGGTTCTGTCCGTCTATTGTCACTGACTTGTCAATCATAATTCCATCGGTCAAGGAATCTCCTTGGTAATAGGAATAATCATTCTTTAGGACAATTGTCGTATTTTGACTATTGTCGATTGTGTTTTTTAAGTCTGTCATAGTTTGTGTTGTTGCTGTCATTACATCTTCTTCATTTGAAACGGCAATTTCGTCATCTTGCACGTCATTGCTTGTAATGACGGTTTCATTCACGTCGCTTGCGCTTACGCTAGCAACCGTAAACATAACCATTATTAAACACAAAAAAATTAGAAATTTCTTGAAATTCATTATTTAGTTGCCTCCTAGTTATTATATATTGAACAATATATTTAAAATATAGTTAAAAATGATGAATATTCAATTAGGCTGGCAAAAAAATATTACTTTTAAATAAGTATAACTTCTGAAAATGAATGTTATAATTATATATTAAAAATGTTAGAGAATGTCTTTAATGTCAAGAATGGAGGTTCCGTTCAACATTAATTTCATTTTATACGAACAGTTTATTATGGTGGTGTGTTTTAATTATTGATGGATGAATCTTTTGTTTTTTTAAGCTGTTTATTTAACATTTCATTTTTTTCAATGCATTTTTTGTAATCCTGACTGCACCTTCACTGTGAATGCGAACTGTTGGGTTATCATCATTTTCGCCAATCCATTCCAGTTTTTCCAGATAGGGTTTCACATGCTCAGGCTTTCTTTTTCCAATGACCCTGAACATTTCAGGTGCCTCTATCCTTACCTTTTGTCCAGGGTCTGAAATCATCTCAAAAAAGATTTCAAGCTTTTCGCAAAAAAGTTCCGGAGCGGTTGAAGCTATATTTTCGCAAGCCCAAACAAATGCATGCCTGACGTTTTCGGATTCGTCAAATCTCATTTTCATTAGTTTATCCAAATGTGGTGTTACTAGATGATTATCTGCCCTTCCTATTCTTCCAATCGCATTGGTTGACCTTTCTCGCAATTTTGCATTGTCATCATCCATGTAACCTGCGATGTCCCCAACATGCTTCTCTATCTCTTTAGGATGCTTCAGTCCCATCTCCCCAAGAATCCATAACGCTTTTGCCTTGACCTCAACGGAATCATTGTTATTCAGTTTTTCTGCGACATAATCAATGTTTTCTTTCCAGCATTCTCTATTTTTATTTATATTGCTTAATTCTTTTATTGCAACTTTATCTGTATTGTTTAACATTTCACTGCCCTTATAAAATGTCTTTAATGTCAAGCACTGGAGTTCCGTTCAGCATGTCAACACCCTTGAACTTGATGACGTTGCCCGCAATTTCAGTTATTTTTATTGTTGAAACCCCAATCGGGTTCGGCCTGTTTGGGGCATGGGTTGAAAACAATCCTTTTATTGGCCCGTTTCCCATAAAAGGGACCCTTTGCTTGAATCCCTTTGATTTGTGAAAATAGAACAGGACCATATACTCTTCGCCGACTTTCATGCTGGACATGCTTTCAAGGTATTCCTCGTTGATGACCATCTCAGCTTCCACATCCCCAGATGCCCTGGTGGACTTTGGCATGTTGTTTACATTTTCATATGGGGATTTGATGTATCCTATTGGCTTAAAGATTATTTCTTCATTCATTATAATCTAATCTCGTAGATTTGTAATTCCCTTCTTGCTGACAATCCTGTCAATTCCTGAGTTCTTTATCATTCTAAAGCATATCGGACAAGGCTCTGCATCATCTATTTCAACCCATCCGTCATCATCATACTTCTCTCCGGCCAAAAAGATGGTTGAGCCAAGCATCTCATTTCTGCTTGCACTGAGCATTGCGTTCTGTTCAGCATGGACTGAAAAGCAGTCATTGTAATCTCCTGAATTTGATGGGAGGTTCATCCTTTTGCAGTCGCCCCTGTCGCAACAGTTTTCCTCGCCTCTCGGATTTCCGTTATATCCTGTACTGATTATCTCGTCGTTGTTGACGATTACTGCCCCATAACGTCTTTTAAGGCAAGTGCTTCTTTTTGATACTGCAAAGGCAATTCCAAGATAATACTCGTTCTTGCTCATACGATTTGTGTTTTTCTCATCTGCCATGTTTTCAATCTCCTTTATAATTATATTACGCATTTATCATGATTAAATTTTATCTTAATAGTGCAAGAATACCATGACCTCTTTTAGGTTGTGGATGAATTGCACAAAAACATGGGATGAATTAGTATTAGTTTCCAAATGCTCTCTCATTATTTGTTTATATTATGGTTATTTAATAATTATTATTGTGTGTTTTCTTAATTTGGAAAAAATTTTAAAAAAAACTCCTGTTTTGGATGTGATTCATATGTTTTCTGAGTATAATCTTGTTAATAAAGGTATTGTGGTTAAATTGTATCCTGATGAAAGTATGGAGGATAAAATTAATCAGAATATTAATAACGCCAGATTAACTTGGAATAAATTATTGCAAGAATATCAGGAAACATTTGAATTGTTTAAACAACAAGGATACACAAAGTTACAATGCAACATAAAAACATTCAATACAATGTTGAACATGTTGAAAACACAATATCCCTTCTTGTATGAAAGTGAGTCAAGCAGCCTACAACAGGTTTATCGTGATCTAATAACTGCATTTAATAGATTCTTCAACAATACATCAGCTTATCCTAGATTCAAATCCAAAAAGAATCCAAAACAGAGTTTCAGAATACAAAACAACAATAATATCAAAATACAGGACAATATAATTGTTTTACCAAAACTGGGAAAAGTACATTACAGAACTAGCCCACAATATAAAAGATTACTAAAAGAATCTAAAATAAACAATGTAACCATTAAAAAGGAGCACGGTCACTTTTATGCAGTTTTCAACATCGAAACCGAAGTAGAGACAATGGATTATACTTATAAGAGCGTGGGAATTGATCTTGGTATGAGAACATTAGCAATCCTCAGCAACGGACTAAAGATAACCAATTTAGACACGACACATGAGGAAAAAATGATTAAAAAATACCAAAAAAGTTTATCACGAAAAAAATACAATAGTAACCGCTACAACAAAACACTAAAAAAACTAGGCAAATGGATAAAAAGAAAAAACAACCGCATCAAAGACGCATACCACAAATTAAGCAACTACCTAGTCAAAACATACGACCTAATCTGTATGGAAACACTAGACATACGAAAAATATTCGAAGAAACAGATTTAAGTGCAAAACTACAGAATATCAGCTGGTACAAGTTAGTGGAAATGATAAAATACAAATGCGAATGGTACGATAAAATATTCGTTCAAATAAGCCGATGGTACCCATCCAGCAAAAATTGTAATGTATGCGGATACTACAACAAAGATTTAGGTGATGAAAAAAGATGGATCTGTCCGCACTGCAAAACACAACACGACAGAGATATCAACGCCGCCAAAAACATAGAACAAGAAGGATTCAGACTTCTTAGTGAAAAAAATAAGATGAACCTCAGGGACTGGGGGGATAGCACGGTAAAACTACTTTCGTGGGAAAGTACCTGCCCGTGAAGTAAGAATCTTCGACCTCATCCAAGGTCGAGGTAGTTCAAGATGATATGTCCTTTATGACTTCCCCCGCTATTATCAGTCCCGCAACGGAAGGCACAAATGAAACGCTACCCTTGACCTTGAATTTCCTGTCCTGATTTATCGGATGTGCATTTGTGTTGATGGCATGCTCCTGTGAATATACAACCTTAAGCTTTTCTATATTTCTCTTTCTGAGGTCCTTTTTCATTATTTTTGCAAGGGGACACACTGAGGTTTCGTAGATGTCTGCCACCTCAAACATTGTCGGGTCAAGCTTGTTTCCAGTTCCCATAGATGACATTACCGGCACGCCAAGTTCATCGCACTTGCATATGATTGCAATCTTTGCCATTATTGTGTCCACGCAGTCGACTGCATATGACAAGTCCTCTGTGATGATGTCTATTTCACAGTCCGCCATGTAGAATTCCTTGTATGTTTCAACATTTGCATCAGGATTTATTTGAAGGATCCTTTCCCTCATCACGTCAACCTTATGCCTGCCTATTGTATCGACTGTTGCAATCAGTTGCCTGTTGATGTTGCTTTTGTCAATCTTGTCGTAGTCGACCAAAACGAAATTGCCCACTCCGCTTCTTGCAAGTCCCTCACAAACATAGGAGCCAACTCCGCCAAGGCCAAAAATTGCAACCTTGGCGTCCCTTAACTTTTCCATTCCTTCATTTCCAATTAACATCTCTGTTCTTGAAAACATTTCATCCATTCATTTCACCAAAAAATATATTGATTTAGTTAACTATATAATAATTAGATTGCCATAACATTAAAACTTATGCAGACAACCTTTTGAGGATTTTTTCATGATAGTCGATACACATTGCCATATTTATAACAGTGAAATGGAAAACGCAGAGGATATCATTAACAAAGCTGCAGAAAGGGATATTCACATGATATTGAACGGCACCGATCCTCAAAGCAATATGGAAGTGTTGGAACTGTCTTCAAAATATGATAATGTCCATGCCGCATTGGGATACCTGTATCAATTTGCCGATGATGTGACAGAGGAGGACATCGCCCTTTTGGACAGCCAGCTTAATGAGGACAATGTGGTTGCAGTGGGAGAAATCGGCCTTGACTATTACCATACAAAGGACAATAAGGATAGTCAGAAGGAATTGTTTGAAAGCATGCTTTGCCTTGCCGAAAAGCACGCCCTTCCCGTGATAGTCCATTCTAGAAAGTCAATGCAGGACACATTTGACATGTTGAAAGAACATGATGTGAAAGGATCAATGCATTGCTATCAGGGTTCTGCCGAAATGGCAAGGGAATTTGCCAAATTCGGATTCTATATTGGCGTTGGAGGACCTGTCACCCATGCCAACAATAAGAAAGTGAGAAGGATGGTTAGTGGAATTGGAATCAACAATATCCTTTTGGAAACTGACTCTCCATATTTGTCACCTGAACAAAGGAGACGAGAGAAAAACACATCACTCAACCTAAAATACATAATCGAAAAACTTGCAGATGAGTTGGATATTGATGAGGATAGGGTAATCGAGATAACAACCGATAATGCAAAAAATCTATTCAAAATCTAATTTTAAGTAAGTTTTTAAAGTGATTAATCATATTTGTATTGAACTATTTTATTTCATTTTAAACGAACAGTTCGTATTTTTTGCCATATAAACTTTCACAACTGTTTAAAATATTCTATTTTTCTTATTAAATTGAACAATTTTTAATTTTTAGATAACTTTATTAATCAATAAATTTAAAATATACTATATATTGGGGGATAATAAATGAGCGAACAAAAACCGATTCAGATTTTTTCTAATCTTAACGATAACATTGGAATAAATGTTGTAAAAAGTCCAGTAAAACTAACAATTCTTGAAATGCTACGTGATCGAGACATGGAATTCGATGAGATTGTAAGCAATACTGGTAAATCCAAATCAACAGTCTCTGTTCATTTAAAAAGCTTAAGAGAAAGTGGAATAATCTCTTATAGGGTTCATCCTGTGGACAACAGGAAAAAGATATTCTACCTGAATTCTAAATACATTGGTTCTGTAAACATCACCGAACCGAAGGAAATCGAGCAAACCCAATCCAATTACCTTGTTGAAAACCTTATCGATGACGATGCGGAATTTTCAACATTGCTGTTCCATACATTAAAATCAATGCTTATCCAGGAAGGGGTAAACATAGATCCTATCCTTCAGTCAACCGGAAACAGCATAGGCAAATCTATTTTTGAGAAAATGTATGATGAAGATTTGGATGTTTTCATGGAAAACATCGCAGAATTCTGGCAAACAAAAGGCCTTGGAAGATTGACCTATAAAGTGGGACAAATTATCAAGATAACAACATACGACTGCTTTGAGTGCAAATTGCTTCCAAGAACCGGTAAGCCTGCATGCTTTTTGGACACCGGAATTTTTGAAGGACTATTCACTGAATTCTTCAATTTGCCGGTAAGCGTAATAGAAACCCAATGCTACACAATGGGTGATGAAAAGTGTGTGTTTGAGATTGAGCCTCAACACATCAAAAACTACTAGTCATCCTCAAACTTGATGATGGTTGTGGTTAAATAAGGTTTTTCGTTAGAAAATCCTTCAATTATTTTTTCGTTTTCACGAGTACAGTTTTGTACAGAATAAATTTCCTTAGGTCTGTTTTTAGCCTCGATTGTTTCTTCCAATTCAGAAGTGTTTCTAGATGCTTTCATGAGCACAACTGAATCGCTGTATTCCAATACTTGTTCTAACCTATCATCGATTTTAGGAACAATGGTTAAAATGTCATTTTGCTCTACAAGCGCTTTGTTTCTAGCAGCTGCACAAGCGGTGAATGAGGTAATTCCAGGGATTGTTTCAATTTCATATCTGCCCATCAATCTTTTTTGAACATATGAGTATGTACTGAATATTGATGTGTCTCCGAGAGTGATGAATGCAACATCCCTTCCGCTATCCAGGTATTGGGCAATCATTTCTGCCGCGCTGTTCCATATCTTTTCAAGCTCTTTTTTATCCTCAATCATTGGAAAGATAGGTTCCACTAGCATTAATCTCTTATAATCTTTTCTTTCTTCAAGCACTGGTCTAACAATTGATAATGCGATGCTTTCTTTTTCTTTAGATGATTTTGGTGAGAAAACTACAGGAACAGTTTTTAAAACTTTTGCAGCTTTTAATGTTAATAATTCAGTATCTCCAGGTCCTACACCAATTCCAATCAATTTTCCTTTTCCAGCCATATAATCACAACTTTCATTAATTTAATATTCTAATTATTATTTTGCAAATGCTCTGTCTACTAATTATTTATAGTACTACATGACTAATATATTTTTAATGTCTAATTCTATGTTTTGTCCAAATTGTGGTATGCTTAAAAGCAATTGTACTTGTGGAAAATATCCTAATGAGAAACCTAAAGGTCCAACTAATCTGTTTAGTTTTGGAAAGCCTAGAACATCTTCCATTTTGGATGATGAGATACCTGATGTTTATTCAGTAGAGGATTATCAACAAGATGAGGGAACTGCAGCATATATTAAAGAAATTTACCCTCATATAGACGATGATATAATAGTTAACTTCCCATTTGAAGAGCCAAGAATGGGTCAGCTTGACATTATACAGGATATTAACGATGCAATTAAAAAAGGATATAAGTATATTATTTTAGAGGCAGGAACCGGGACAGGTAAGTCTGCAATAGCTACAACATTGGCTAAAATGTATGAATCAGCTTATATATTGACAATGACAAAGCAGTTGCAGAGCCAATATTCTGATGAATTTGCATTCCCTCTCGTTAAGGGAAGGGGTAATTTCGCATGTCTTCATGATAATTTGGAGTCCACCTGTGACATGGGTGACTGTAAGACAACACCCACATCCAGCAAATTTTTCTGCCCATATGGTGTTGCTAAAAATCCGACATTGGATGCGGAATTGGCTTTTGAGGATTCATTTGGGGGCACTGTCTTTTATCAGTCAGATGCACATTGTCATTATTGGAATCAGAAGGCTAATGCGGTCAACTCCCCAATAACATTGATGAACTATGACTATGCGATTGTTGAGCTGAACTACGTTAAGCACTTCGGAAAAAGATCACTACTCATACTGGATGAGGCACACAACATTGAAAACAAGCTGATGTCTACAATGGAAGTCACAATTTACAATCGTACAATTGAAAAGGACATTAGCAAAACAATGACTAAAGAGTTATTGGAAGATGGGGAACTGGAAGACTGGGTTATGGAAGTTGATGCCATTCGCGAATCCTATGAAGAAATTGACATGAGGGATTTAAGCAAAAACAAGGCCGATAGGATAAGGTCAACAATTGGCAGGCTTAAAAGTCTTAAAAACAACTTAGAAAAAGAACCTAAGAACTGGGTTATCGACACCGATGAAAGCAGTGTTGTATTCAAGCCGTTAAGGGTCCACCATTACGCTAAGGATTATCTGTTCAAGTATGGTGATGTTGTCATATTCATGAGTGCAACAATCCTGTCCCATAAGATGTTTTCAAAATGGTTAGGGCTAAACCCTAATGAAGTTTATCACATAAAAGTTGACAGTCCGTTCACAAAAGAAAAAAGGCCAATCATTCTTAATTTGGCCGGAAAAATGTCAGCTAATAGAATTAAGACCACCGCTCCAAAAACAATTCCGATATTGCAGGAAATCCTTAAAAAACATGAAGGGGACAAAGGTTTAATTCACACTCACAGTTATAAGTGCCAGCAATATATCACCAATAACTTGTATAATTCAAGACTGGTTTCACACACTTCTAAAAACCGTGAACAGGTACTTAATTTCTTTGAAAAAGATGAGAATCCTTTGGTGTTGGTTTCACCTTCAATGAGTGAAGGTGTGGACTTGCCGTATGATAAGTGCAGATTCCAGATTATCTATAAGATCCCATTCCCATACCTTGGAGATAAACAGGTTAACATGAGAATGAAAAGGGATAAGAAATGGTATGCCTACAAGACTGTAATGACATTAATGCAAGCTTATGGTCGTGGAATGAGGGCTGAAGACGACTCATGTTACACTTATATCATTGATAGTGATGTCAACATGTTATTCAAAAGCCCAATGTACAGGTCTTTAATTCCGGACTTTTTCAAAGAAGCAGTGGTGAGATTAAAATAACGGACCTGGAGGGATTTGAACCCCCGACCTCAGGATCCGAAGTCCTACGTCATTCCTGACTAGACCACAGGCCCAAAAAATTAAATAATATTATTTCTATTCTTTTTTCTCTTCTGAGTCAATAGAAATAATTTCTAAATCATCGATGTCTTCAACTTCAGCAAAGATATCATCGATAGATTCAGTTTCAAGTTTCACTTGTTCATATTCCATATTTTGTATTTCTTTAGTTGTTAAACCATTATTTTCAGCAGGTTTTTCTTTTGCTGGTGGAATATTTTCTAAATCATCTAACTCTTTTTTTGCTTTCTTTTTAGAATCAGTAGGTTTTTTAAGAGAAGCTTTCAAATCATCCATGT
Source organism: Methanobrevibacter sp. (assembly GCF_017940815.1). Classification (GTDB taxonomy): domain Archaea; phylum Methanobacteriota; class Methanobacteria; order Methanobacteriales; family Methanobacteriaceae; genus Methanocatella. The sequence goes on along the minus strand of NZ_JAGAXX010000074.1, from coordinate 2,588 downwards.
TAAATTCTCCAATTTTAAAGGAGTCTTTATCCAATGGGATTTTGCTTTTTGGGATAACTTTTGGGGATGGTTTTTCTGTAACGGTTTCGGTAGCTTTATTATCTTTATCGTCATCCTCATTATCTATACTGTCTGTAAGATTTTTGAAAGGATTTCCTAAGTTTAATAATTTGTATGCGCCGTAGAATATTAACAACAATCCTACACTGAGGAAAATAATGAACATAAAGCTGGTTTCCCCAGCTACAACATTATCGATTACCCTATCACTACGTGATTCAAAAATGAATACTGAAATTATTAGCAATATTATTCCTAAAATTGTGCTGACAATAGCTAAAATCGGTTTTCCGCCAATTTTTGCATTTATGACATGGTCAAAGTTTTCGCTTATCTCACCGACAATATCATCGCCAAAATCATCAATTTCATGAATGTTATCAGTTTCTTCAATGTCTTCTGCTTTTGGAGTCTTTATAATAAAATCTTCATCAATTTGGTTTTCTTCTAAATTAATAGCATTGGCGTTTTCATCACCTGGATGATAAATGAATTCATCATCGATTTCTAAGTCTCCATAATCAACACGATCTTCATTAAGATAGTTGATTAACTCACTATCTTCTTCAATGTCATCAAAGGTGCTGTCTTCCTCTTCCTCTTTGATGTTGGTAATCATGTCTTTAAGATTAGAAATCCTATGCTCTTTATCTTTAGAATCTTTCATAAGAAAACCTCTTAATCATATGCTCTCCAAGTATGTTTACATTTTGTGCATGTGAAAATACGGGTAGGAGCTTCATCAGCACTACGGGTTTGTAATAATTTATAAGTAGCTTTATCGTGTCCGCATTCTGGACAGGTTTCATTGGTTTCTGGACCAACGTTTACATCTTCTCCAAGCATTTTAACAGTTTCTTCAGCTTTAATTTCACGAGAAACTTCATACTCATTATTATCTTCTAATTTATCTGAGTATCCGCAGGTGTTGCATTTTAAAACACCATCGCTTGGAAGCATCATTGCTCCACATTTAGGACAAAATTCCATTTAACTCTCTCCATTAAGTTATTATTAATCAATAATTTTTTTTTTAAGTTATTTAAATATATACTTTAAATTCTATTTTTTAGCCATATTTAAACAATCATTGATGATTTGCCTGTGGTCAAAAGCAAGTTCGATTTCGTCAAGTGCATCGACATTAAAAATGCTGATGTCCTTTGCATCGCTGTCCGCTTTTTTGGTAGTCAAATCACCTTTTGCAGTATATGCAACAGTTATAGTGTGTCCTCGAGGGTCTCTATTAGGTTCTGAGTAAACATTAACTAAATCAATCAGTTCAATATCAATACTAGTTTCTTCTTTTGCTTCTCGTATTGCTGCGGTTTCTACACTTTCACCGTATTCTACAAATCCTCCCGGCAAGGCCCAACAGTCTTTATACGGATCATTTTTTCTTTTTATTAAAATGAAATTCAAATCATCGTCAAAAATAAAGATATCTGTGGTTAATGAAGGATTTCTATATTTTGTCATTAAATCACAAAAATGAATATTTGAAGCTATAAAGCTTCATCAATAAGTTTTTTGAATTCGGAACTTTCTTTTTGTAGTTCTTCAGCTGCTTTTTTCAATACTTTTCTTGGCCTTTTTCCTCTTTTGGTTTTAATAGTCATTTCAGGTTTTCCAGTGAGAGGGTGATCAATATTGTAAACAGCATATTCAACGTCAGGGTCTTGCATTAAAATGTGTCTTAATGCATTGCATACTCCGTGGCTTTCGTCTTTTACAATAAAAGTTAACTCTAAAGTTTTATCTTCAATAATTTCAAAATTTTCCATTTTATCAACCTTAATTAATCATTAACATAGTTTTTAGATACTTTACGCTTTTCTTTTTTGTTACAAGTATTGCACTGAAGCTCACCGTCTTTTTGTGTGGTGTGCATGTAATCTCTACAACGGGTACACATTGCTTTTAGGACTCCACAATCATCGTCTACAGTTCCTAAATCAACATTATCTCCAGTTATTTTAACTACTTTCGCTTGGATAATGTCTCCAATTCTAAAAGCATCAGACAATTTTTCCAAATAATCCTTTTTTGCTTGTGAAATGTGTATTGCTCCCATGTAAGGTAAAGCTAACGGTCTTCCATTATCTTTCATGCAGTCGATTTTAACGTTTGCTCTTTGAGGTTTGATATCGGTTATTTGGCCATAAACAATATCTCCCACTTTTAAAAGAGCTGGTTTTGCATCTGACACAACAGAAATGACCTTCTTTTTTTGATTAATTTTAACATTACCAAGTACTGATGATTTAATGTCACCATCGTCATCATAAGTACCTTCCCCTGGCAGATACTGTTCTATTATTCCTATTTTATCTCCAGGCATTACGATTTTTTCATCTTCTATGCTCATATCAAAATCCACCAAAATAAAGATTTTATAAAAAATTTCTTTAATATTATAATTTTAGTAATATTTATATTTAAAAGTATTTATGACGGTTGTTTTGGCTCTTTCAAAAACTTGTGTGATTTTTTTCTTTTTCGTTTTTTATGTTCCAGTGATTTAATTT
>NZ_JAGAXX010000073.1 GCF_017940815.1 Methanobrevibacter sp. | reverse complement strand
TGGTTCAATGGTGCTATGCTTAGTAGATTTCATACCTATCGGTCAAGGAAAATTCGAATATTATTACGAATGGAAATGCCTTGACAAAACAATAGGTATGGCCTAAGAATCTCCAGCTTCTACAAGCTGGAGAGGTTCAAACTAAAACCATCCAATGTATAAGATATTCACCATTAATATAAATCTTTAAATATTTTTCTAAACGATAAATAATATTGGAGGTTAAACAATACAATGATGTTTAAAAAATTTCTTATTTTCATATGTTTGATAACGGTTCTGTTTACCGTTGCAAGCGTTAATGCAAGCGATGTAAATGAAACTGTCATGGCAAGTGATAATCAAGATAATGAAGTGATTCTTGCTGAAAATCAAGACAGTGACGAACTCAGTGTAACTGAAGAAAATGAACTAAGTGCAAATACAGGAACATTTACCAATCTGGCAAATGAGATTAAAAAAGCCGATAATGAATTAAATTTAACTCGGGATTATGTTTATACCGCACCTATTGGTTATCGTGAAACTGATGTTCGCTATGTAGAGGGAATACCTGTCAATAAACAAATTACTATTAATGGTAATGGTTTTACAATAAATGGAAAAAATATAGCATGCGCTTTTTTTATTTTTAATACCAATAATCAAATCGTATTAAATAACATTACCTTTAAAAACTGTTACACTCCATCAATTGGTGGAGCAATCTATTCTAATGGTGAAAATATTGTTATTTCAAATTGTAAGTTTATAGATAACTCTGCTAAAGAGTTTGGAGGTGCAATGCATATTGTTGGTGACAATTCCATCATATCAAATTGTACTTTCATAAATAATAAAGCACCAACAGGTGGAGCTCTCGTCACTAACAAGAAGTGCACCATTATAAATTGTACTTTTATAAATAATAAAGCGGATAACGGTGGAGCCTTCATGACTGGGGAAGAAAATACCATTTCGAATTGCATATTCACAAATAACTCTGCAAAATTCGGTGGTGCCCTCTGGGTACAGGATCCTAATTCCGCTATAATGAACTGCATATTCACAAATAATGTTGCAAAAGAGGAAGGGGGTGCAATTTGTTCAGTTGATAATGCCGACAACCTAATTATCTCAAATTCCACTTTTACAAATAATAAAGCAACAACAGGCGGAGCCATCAGGTCATATTCTCAAAACACGGTTTCAAATTGCAGTTTCACAAACAACACTGCAGACCGTGCCGGAGCCATCTGGATACAGGGTGCTAATTGTACTGTAATAAACTGCAAAATCACAAACAACACTGCAAATCGTGCCGGAGCCATCTGGATACAGGGTGCTAATTGTACTGTAATAAACTGCAAAATCACAAACAACACCGCATCAGATTTAGGTGGTGCCATCTTCTTAAGGGGTTCTAAAAATTCTTATGTGAAAAACTGTAACTTCAGCAATAATAATGCTGCAGAAGATGGAGGGGCAGTTTATGTGGCGGAGTTTTGTACAAACGCAATCATCTCAAATTCCACTTTTACAAATAATAAAGCGAAAGATGGAGGATCCATGCTAATTTTCTCTCCAACCACTGTTTTAGATTGCAGCTTCACAAATAATACTGCTGCAAATTCTGCGGGTGCAATTTGGATGCAAGCTGTTAATTCTACTATAATAAACTGCAGTTTCACAAACAACACAGCATCAAAACGTGCCGGTGCAGTCATTATGACTGCCACTGAAAATTGTAATGTAAAAAACTGTAACTTTACAAATAATGTTGCAAAAGAGGAAGGTGGGGCAATTTCATGGGATTATAATAATAATGGTAATGTGGAACACTCATATTTCTACAATAACACTGCAAACGAGGGTGGTGCAATGTATGGTGGTACTGCTGTGAATTGTTCCTTTATCAATAACAATGTATACAACACAACAATTCAATTTAATGTTAAAGATAACGCAGCATTTATAGGGAGCGTTGTATTGTTCTATGGTTTGCCTGAATGTAATCTTACAGTAACTGCCACTGATAAAAATAAAGACACAAAAACATTTAACTGCACTGATAAAGGATGGAATATAGAAAACTTAAAAGCCGGCACATATACTGTCAAATTCACTATAAAACAGTATGATGAAAATAAAGGCGAATTCACTACCAAAATAGATGTGAAAACTAAACAAATTCAGGAATTGGATGAATTAATCCGCAATACCCAAAATGACACAATTGTTCTGGATTATGATTATTCATGTTATGACAAGGGCAATCTGGCAAATGGAATCATAATTAATAAATCCGTTACAATAGATGGTCAGGGCCATAAAATAGATGGTAATAACCTAATGAGAATTTTTCAGGTAACCAATAATGCAGAGGTTACATTTAAAAATATAATTTTTGCAAACGGACAAGCCAATTATGGTGGATTTGGTGCTGCCATCTGGAATAACGGAGCAAAAAGCGTCACTGCAATAAACTGTACATTTGAAAGCAATACTGCATCCTATGGTGGAGCAATCTCTAATGTAAATGCTTTAATATGCTCATTCAATAATAATAAAGCATCAGGCTTTGGAGGTGCAATGTGGGGCGGTTCTGCTGTGAACTGTTCTTTCATCGGCAACACTGCAAGGTATGGTGGTGCAATGCAAAGGGTTAGTTATGCTCATAATTGTTCTTTTATCAGCAATTCAGCCAGTGATTTGGGTGGTGCAATGAACGGAGGTTCTGCTGTGAACTGTTCTTTTATCAACAATACTGCAAGGGCAGGCAGTGCAATCTACACCGGTTCTGCTGACAACTGTTCCTTTGTTAATAATACTGCAGATCTCACTCAAATTAAATTCTATATTGATGATAAGAAGATATTCTTCCCAGGTAATGTTGTATCATTCCAAGGTTTGCCGGAATGCAATCTTAAAGTTACTGTTACTAAAGATGGCATCTCAAAAGAATTAACATGCGATAATAAAGGATGGAGTATAGGAGAATTAGAATTAGGTATTTATAATGTCCAATTCAACATAGACGGAGGTAACAGTGGAAACGTGAACACCGTAATGCAACTGGGATATGCTCTTGATTTAAATGCTACTGTTGAAGATATTTTCGTAGGTCAAAGTGAAACTGTTGAAATCTTCGCCACAAATAAAACATTCAAGGATAATGTTACTTTATCCATAAATGGAACTAATTATACTGTTAATGTAGTTGATGGTTACGGAAGTTATGTTGTTTCAGATTTAGCTGTAGGCAATTATACTGTAACTGTCAACTATAAGGGTGCTACATTTTGGCCGGTTAAAAAGTCAGTGCAATTTGAAGTCACTCCTAAATTTGATCTTAATTTAACAGTTAGTGTTGAGGACATCATCGAAAGCCAAGACGAAACTGTCAAAATCCATACCATTGACATATTCAATGGCACTGTCACCCTATCAATAAACGGCAACAATCAAACAGTCAATATTGTAAATGGTGTTGGTAATTACACTTATCCAGAGATGCCTGCTGGCAATTATACAGTAACTGTCAGCTTTGACGGAAATACTGGATTCAATGCCGATTCAAAAACAGCTAAATTCGAAGTCCTTCCAAAACAAAACCTCAATTTAAACGTCATTGTTGAAAATATTACTGAAGGCAATATGGCTATTGTATCTGTCAGTGCCAATGAGTTATTTAATGGAGCTATTAAGATTTCCATAAACGGCACAGATATCCAAAATGAAACTTTAGAACTTATTGAAGGCAATGCCACTTATTATGCTATGGACTTGAATGCAGGAAATTATACTGTGACTGTTAGCTTTGATGGAAATGTGGCATTTAATCCTGATTCAAAATCAGTTAAATTTGAAGTCAAACCTGAAAAGGATAAAGCTGATCTTAACCTGACAGTTACTGTTGAAAATATATTTGTAGGTGAGAATGCAACCGTGAAAGTCACCACAAATGACACATTCAACGGCAAAGTCATATTGGTTATAAACGGCATTGTTAATGACAATATAACCATAGAAAACGGTGAAGGTTCATATGATATAGAAAACTTATCTGCAGGCAATTATACTGCATATGTTGGTTTCAATGGTGACAATGTATTTAAAGGTGATGCAAAAGTAAGCATGTTTGAAGTTGAGAAACGTGATCTTAATTTAACTGTTGCTAATGTCGAGGATATTTTCGTGGGTCAGAATACAATCGTGAAAGTCACCACAGACAATCTATTCAATGGCAACCTTTCAATTGTTATAGCAGGCACTGCTAGGGATATCATCACTGTAACAAACGGTGAAGGTTCATATACTATAGAAAACATACCTGCAGGCAATTATACTGCATATGTTAGTTTAAAAGATGATAGGATATTTAAAGATGATGCTAAGGAAGTTTCATTCTCAGTCAAAAAATATGATCTTGACTTAAACGCATTTGTTGAGGATATCTTCGAAGGTCAGGGCGCAACTGTCAATATTACTACAAATACTAATTTCACCGGCAATGTGATTGTATCAATAAATGACATCAATTTCACTGCCAGTGTTGTTAATGGTGTCGGCAGTTATGTTGAGTACGATTTGGCTGAAGGCAATTATACCGTGACTGTCAGCTTTAATGGTAATGACAGATTTAATGATGATAAAACATCAAATGCATTCAAAGTCAAACCGAAATACAATCTTGAGTTAAATGTTAAGGTTCTGGATATTTTTGAAGGTCAAACTGAAACTTTTGAGATTCATGCTATTAACATATTCAGCGGCACTGTCACATTATTGGTAGATGACGATGATTATGCAGTTGATGTTGTTGACGGTTTTGGCAGTTATAGTGTTTCCGGTTTACCTGTAGGCAAACATACTGTAACTGTTGTTTATGATGGAAATTACAAATTCAATCCTGATGAAAAGTCAGCGCAATTTGAAGTTACTCCTAAATTTGACCTTAATTTAACCGTTAGTGTTGAGAATATCATTGAGGGCCAAGATGAAATTGTTAAAATCAATACTATTGACATATTCAATGGCACTGTCGCCCTATCAATAAACGGCTACAATCAAACAGTCAATATTGTAAATGGTGTTGGCAATTGCCCTTATGACGATATGCCTGCCGGCAATTATACTGTAACTGTTAGCTTTGACGGAAATACTAAATTCAATGCAGCTACAAAAACTGCCCAATTCAAAGTCCTTCCAAAACAACACCTAAATTTAAACGTCATTGTTAAGGATATTGAGGAAGGTAATATGGCAATTATATCTGTCAGCGCTAATGAATTATTTGACGGTGGAATTAAGATTTCAATAAACGGCACAGACATTCAAAATGAAACCTTAGAAATAATTGACGGTAAAGGTAAATATTCTGCCAGGTATTTGGATGCAGGAAATTATACTGTAACTGTCAGTTTTGATGGAGATTATGCGTTTAACCCTGATTCAAAAACAGCCAAATTTGAAGTCAAGCCTCAAAAAGAAAAAATCGATCTTAACCTGACAATTACTGTCGAGAATATTTTTGAAGGTCAAAATGCAATTGTAAAAATTAGAACCAATAATACATTCACAGGCAATGTTATGGTAATAATAAGGGATATTATTGATGGTAATATACATGTAGTAAATGGTGCAGGGTCCTATTCTATAAATGACTTGTCTGAAGGTAGCTATAATGTATATGTCGGATACAATGGTGATTATACATTTAAAGCGGATGCAAATGTATTCAGATTTGACGTTAAACCTGCTGTTTATAAAATAATAAACAATAAGGATGTAACAATGCTTTATACTGCTAAATCACCTTATAAAGTTCTCATAACTAAAAACGGCAAGGCAGTAGGTGCCGGCGAAGTTGTAACCATCAAATTCAACGGCAAAACCTACAATGTAAAAACTGATAAAAACGGTTATGCGACCTTCAAAATACCTAACGTAAAACCTAAAAAAGCAAAATATGCAATCACTGCAACCTACAAAGGAAAAACAGTCAAAAACACAGTTAAAGTCAAAAGCATAATCAAAGCTAAAAACAAAAAGGTCAAAAAATCCAAAAAAGTTACCAAAGTAAAAATTTCCCTGAAAAAGGTCAACAATAAATACCTTAAGAATAAAAAGATCAAAATCAAATTCAATGGGAAAAAATACAAGGTAAAAACCAACAAGAAAGGAAAAGCAAAATGGAAAGTCAAAAAATCCATGCTCAAAAAACTCAAAGTTGGCAAGAAATACAAATACAAAGTAGCTTACGGAAAAGACAAAGTAACCAAAAAATTAACCATAAAAAGATAGGGATTTTCAAATCTCTATCATTTAATTATTTTTTTTAATAGGGTGCAATCCTCTTTTTTTCCATAGTCATGGAATGTAGATTCGCATATTTTTTTCACGGCTAATCTGTAGAGGTTTCGTGTTCCTTCGAAGTGATTTTTTCACTAGGCGCATTTCATGTAATGGATTTTGATTCATTTTTTCACTCCAAATGAAAAATTAATATATACTATTATTAATATAGTATATTATTAATGGATGATAGACCATTTTAAATGTAATAATGTTTATACATTAATGCTAAAATAGAAATATTTTAGGAATTGTTTGAGTGATAATTATGAGGGAAAAGGATTTCGATATTAAAAAACCAAGAAAGAAATTTCAAAAAACCGAAAGAGTCCCACCGGAAGGATATGATTCCGCTAATGACTTTTTTGAAGATATGTATATGGACAAAGACATGATTTGGATGGGTCAAAACACCAACCACTTGCATGACGATACAATTGCTGATGCAATGATTGAAGCGATTAAGGAAAAAACTTTTTGTCGATATCCGGCCCCTGAAGGATTTAAAGAACTTAAACAATTGATATTAGATGACTTAGGATTAAAAGACTTGGAAGTTTTATTGACCTCTGGTGCAACAGAATCATTGTATCTTGTAATGCAAGCATTGCTTGAACCTGAAGACAATGTGATTTTGTCAGACCCTGGTTACTTCATCATTGGAGACTTTGCAAATCGTTTCGCCGGTGAAGTGAGGTACGTTCCAATTTACTATCCTGAAAACGATTATAAATTGACTCCTGATCTTTTAAGAGAAAACATGGATGAGAACACTCGTATGGTAATCTTGATTGATCCGTTGAATCCGTTAGGTTCATCATACACTGAAGATGAACTTAAGGAATTTGCAGAAATTGCAAAGGAAAACGATTTATACTTATTACATGATATAACTTACAAAGACTTCGCAAGAGAGCACTTCCTTGTGGAAAACTTCGCTCCTGGCCAAACATTGACAATCTACAGTTTTTCAAAAATATTTGGAATGGCTGGTTTAAGAGTTGGAGGCGTAGTGTCCTCAAAACCGATAATCGACGCCATCAAGAACGCTGTTGTAAACGACTTGGGAGTAAACATCATTTCCCAATACGGTGCAATCGCAGGACTCAAGTCAAAACCTCAATGGTTTGACCAAATGAGAGAAATCTGCTTTGAAAACCAAAGATTAATCAGTGAAATGATTGAACCTATTGAAGGGGTTTTCCTTCCGGTTTATCCATCTGACGCGAACATGATGGTTATAGACTTGTCCGGTGCAGGAATAAATCCGAAGGAAATGTCAAATTACCTGATTGAAAGAAAATTATTCACAAGAGAAGGAGAATACACTTCTGAAGAGTTTGGAGACAGATACTTGCGTATAAGTTTCTCAATACCAACAGAAGAAATTGAAGTATTCTGCGAAGAGTTCCCTAAGGCTGTAGAGGCTTTAAGGAAAAAATAGGTTAGTATGAGATTTAGATATCATCAACCTATTCCAAATTTTTATAGTATAGAAAACCCTCACCATCCCAAAAACACCATATCTGATGATTTTTTAAATGAATTTACAGACATTGCCATCGCTTCACGATTTGTCGGTCTTAGCTATTCCAAATTAAGTGATGAGTTTAAGATGGAATGGGGCATAGATTGGGACAACATAATTATTTTGAAATATCCGATGTCTGAAGAAATACTGAAAATGGATCCATCAAAGGAAAAATGCAAATTGATGGACGAAGAATTTCAGGAAGTCGGTGCAAAGGCCTTTGCGCTTGCGGACATCTTGAGGGAAAACGGATTTAGGGCAGACTTGATCAATCCCTTGGATGACCGAGTGAGCCTAAGGGCTATTGCTTTGCAGTCAAATGATGCGGTGATTACAAGAAGCAACATGTGTCTGTTTAAAGAGGGATTGAATTTGGGATTTTTCATGATTCAAACATCAATAGAAAACCTTCCCTTTAAGGATGAAAACGAATTGAAATGGGTTGAAGATTACTGTTCGACCTGTGGAGTGTGCATTGACAGGTGTCCTGAAAACGCATTCGACGAAAACGATAAGTTCCTAAGGAAATTGTGCACAGCCCATCGTGAAGGCTGCAGCGTTTGCATCAATTTCTGTCCCTTTTACAAAAGAGGTTATGATAAAGTTAAAAAACGATATTCGAGGATGAAAAAATGAGTGAAAAAATAGCATTGGTATCATGCAGTGGATTAAGTCCGTTAGGTTTAGTGGTTCGTGCAGCTACTGTGGAATTGGCACTGGAAAACGATAATATTGTGGCAGCGTGCATCACTGAATATTCAGCACAGCCAAACAATTGTTCACCTATTCTGGATGATTCAAAAATAGTCACAATCACCGGTTGTGCGGATGATTGCGCTTCAGTAATCTTAAATGATAAGGATGTAAAATCAGTTAAGAACATTGCAGCCGATGCGGTTGTTAAAACATATGACTTAAACCCATTGGATGCCGTCCGTTTGGATGAAGATGGTGAAAAAGCGGTTGTTGTGTTAAAAAAATATATTTTGAAAGAATTAGAAAATATCTAATTGTCTAATTCTTTTCTCATGTCATTTGCACATACGAGCAACAATATTGCAAATGCTATTGAAAGCATTCCGTGAGTGACTATCACTGTAATTATTGCACAGGAGGCCAGCAAAATCCATCCATGTTTGCTTTTGCCGAATTTTGTTGAAATGAAGTATATGACAACAAACATGACTGCATAAAATATTCCGCCAAATATGAGTTTATCATATCCCACAAGTGCAAACCCTGATATTATCAATATTATTGCACAAATCAAATATGCATAAGACGCTCTTTTTGCTAATTGGGCACCTTTAATTCTATTTTCAAGCATTTTTCCCTCAGTCGGATAAGTAATAATATTCGCCTTTTTCCTTTTGTTCACGGTCTTTGTAACTGTCGAGCTTGTTGACTCTTGGTCTTTTTGTTTCCTTATCTCTTCTGAAGGTAATGTTGAGGTTTCCTAAAAATTCGTTCATTGCGTTTCTAAGGTCAGTCGGTTTTGATGCATGACCGTTTAATCCTGGGTTACCGTTGAATACCATTGCCCTGTCTGAAATGTAGTCGATAAACACGATATCGTGGTCTACAATCAATGATGCTGCGTTTCTGCTTTCAACCATCTTTCTGATTACTCTTGCAGCAATCAGCCTTTGTTCAACATCCAAGAATGCTGTAGGTTCGTCGAAAAGGTATATTTCTGCATCTTTTGACAATGTTGCGGCTATTGCAAGTCTTTGAAGCTCCCCACCACTTAATCCTTTCACAGGTTTGTCCAACATTTCATCCAATGTCAATGGTTTCATGATTTCGCTTTCAAAGATTTTGCTTCCGAAACTAGGTGCGTTCATGTATAAAAAGTCGCTCACTGTTCCCTCAAAGTTTGAAACGATGTATTGTGGCTTGTAAGCTATTGTCACTTCCTCATCAACTTCTCCGGAGGTTGGCTCTTCAACACCTGCAAGCATCTTTGCGAATGTGGTTTTACCTATACCGTTAGATCCAAATGCTGTAACGATTTCGTCGTAAAAGATTTCGCCTGCTTCAGCACTCAACTTGAATCCGTCGTAATCCTTGCTCAAGTCGGTGTATGCTGCAAGTGCATCCCCTTCGTCTTCAGGGGTTGGTGGTCTTATTGTGAATTCAATTGGATTTCTTCTGATTCTAACGTTTTCCTCAGCTAAAAATCCGTTGATGTAAGCGTTGATTCCTAAACGAACTCCTTTCTTACCGGACACTACACCGTATCCTCCAGGTTGTCCGTATAATATGTGGATGTTGTCGGACAATGCATCCAATGTAGCGAGGTCGTGCTCAATTACGAGAACGCTTTTTCCCTCTTCAGCTAAAGATCTGATTACCTTAACGGCATTCAACCTTTGGGAAACGTCCAGCCATGATGTAGGTTCGTCGAAGTAATAGAAGTCCCCTTCCCTGAGGACTGTTGCAGCTATTGCAACTCTTTGAAGTTCCCCTCCACTGAGGTTTTCCATATTTCTGTCCAGAACATTTTCAAGTTGCAATTCTTTTGTGACGTAGTCGAGCTTGTCACGTTCATTAACATTGCTCAATAAGTCTTTAACTTTACCCTTCACAACTTTAGGAAGCTTATCCACCATTTGTGGCTTTAAGATTGTTTTGATGTTTCCTTCAGAGAGGTCCTGGAAGTATTTTTGAAGGGATGATCCTTTGTAGTAGTCAATTACTGCATCCCAGTTTTCAGGCTTGTTGTCGAAGTCTCCGAAGTTAGGTATGAGGCTTCCTGACAGGATGTTCATGATTGTGGATTTACCGATACCGTTCGGTCCGAGAAGTCCCAAAACGGTTCCCTCTTCAAGGCTTGGAAGTCCAAACAGTTCAAACTGGTTTTGACCAAATCTATGAATCGGTTCTCCTGCTGCCTCAGGTAAGTTAATAATTGAAATAGCATCAAACGGACAGCGGTTAGTACATATTCCGCATCCTTCACATAATTCTTCAGATATCAACGGTTTTTTTGAGTCTTCATCAATTACTATGGTGTCTTCTTCCATTCTAACACCTGGACAGTAATGGATGCAAACGTAATCACATTTTTTAGGTTGACATCTGTCCTTGTCTAAAATTGAAATACGAGTCATTATAATCTCCTTAAAAATATAATCATTAATAGTTTTGTTAATACTATTAATTAAAGTATTGTTAAATTTGGTCTTTTAATTTATTTTTTTTTATAGAATATAATAATTAAAACACTTGCTTTCTTTGAATGATAAATGTAATATGATAAAATTTTTAAATAATAAATTTGATAATGTTACATAATTAATGTCATTTTTAGATTAAAGACTGTTAAAATTCAATAAT
>NZ_JAGAXX010000072.1 GCF_017940815.1 Methanobrevibacter sp. | reverse complement strand
TATTCTAATGTTTTGTTGAATACATAACCGGCTGCCCGTAAATTGAAATTCAATTCCCCTTCTAAATCCTCATCAGGGACAAACTCAATCTTATCGGTCAAAATAAAAGTTTTATCAACCATAATTGCTCCCCCACACTTTTTAGACAAAAATCTCATTAATTTTATTTCTATACTCGAAAAAAAAACATAGATTTTGATTTTTTTGGATTAATCTTCAAAAAAATATGTTTTCTTTTTCTTATATCAACTTATATACATTTATAATAAATAGAGTTTATCTAAGAGCATTTGGAAAGTAATACGGCATATTTTTTTATTTTGCAAAAAAAAATTCTAAAAATACAACACCCCTCTTAAAAGTGCAATTCATCTCCCGGCTTAAAGAAGCCGGAGAATTCTTGCACAATACTGTTAAAAAAATTTTTAATTAAATTAATTGTTGTGATTGACAACATTTATATAATGAAAGATTAAAAACTAATAATAATTAGGAGATAGTATTATGACTTACAAATCAAAATTCGGTTTCGGATGTATGAGATTGCCTCAAACAGATGCAAACGACCCAACAAAAATCGACCAGGAACTATTCAATCAAATGGTTGACATCTACATGGAAAAAGGCTTCAACTACTTTGACACATCATATGCTTACCACAACGGTGCAAGCGAAATAGCCATCAGAAAAGCTGTTGTTGAAAGATATCCAAGAGAATCATTTAAAATCTGTGACAAGATGCCTACCTGGGCATTGACATGCGAAGATGACAACGACAAATTTGTCAACGAAATGCTTGAAAGGCTTGGAATTGACTATTTTGACGTGTTTTTCATCCACAATATTAATGGACCATGGCTTGAAAACGCTAAAAATGCCAACACCTTTGAATATGTTAAGAAAATGAAGGAAAACGGCATTGCAAAACAAATCGGATTCAGTTTTCACGAAAGCTCAGGACTATTAAAAGAGGTTCTCGATGAGTATGGGGACATGTTTGACATCGTCCAATTGGAACTTAACTATCTTGATTGGGAAGACCCTTCCATTGAAGCTCACAAATGCTACGACTTGTGTGTTGAACACGGACTTGACGTTTATGTTATGGAACCTTTGAAAGGTGGAGTGATAGTAAATCCAAACGATGAAATCAAGAACGACTTCAAAGAATTCAATCCCGACAAATCCATTGCAAGCTTTGCAATAAGATTCTGTGCATCTCTTGAACACGTTAAAATCGTTTTAAGCGGAATGAACAAGATGGAAGACTTGCTCGATAACTGTGACACTTATGAAAATTTCGAAGTGTTAAGCGAAGAGGAATCAGAATTTTTAGAAAAAATGGCGCAAAAGCTTGCAGAAAATGTTGCCGTTCCATGCAGCGAATGCGGATACTGCATTGATGCTTGTCCAGAAATGATTCCAATCCCTGAATATTTCCATTTATACAACACCAGCAAGAATCAACCGGAATCAAACATTTACAGATTATACTATGATAAACTAGCTGATGAGAAAGTTCCTGCAGACGAATGCACATACTGCAGCACATGTATTGATCATTGTACTCAAAAAATAGACATTCCTGAAAAGCTTGAGGAAGTATGTGAACACTTTGAAGAAGGTTTCAGCCCATATGGTTAGGAAACCCTCATTTTCAACTCTTTAACCATTTCACCATTCTTATTTATTTTTGAAGCCTTTTTATAATATTCAATTGCCTTTGGAAACATTCCGGAGTGATAATAAATCAGTCCCATCAATGCAAGGGCCTCTGAATTCTTGTCGTCAAAATCCAATAGCTTTTCCAATATTTCAGAAGCTGTGGCCAAATCACCCTGACCATACAAGTCATAGGCTTCCTCATATAATGTATCAATATCATCTAATGAATTCAACTCAACCTCTTCCTTTTGAGGCTTGCTTGTCAGAAGAACTTCCAATTCGTTTGCCATCTCATTTGACCTGTCAGCAGACAATGCTTTTTTGGTGAAAATCAATGCAATATCCCTTTGTTCCTGCTCATATAATATTTGAGCCATTAGGGCCAGTGCCCTTGAATGCTTCTTATCATTGGATATTATATTATTCAACAGATCCTTTGACGCTGAATATTGCCCTTTTTCATACAACTCAAAAGCTTCATCAAAATCATCCGGAATCACTTCGTTTTCAATTATGACTTCAGCTTCCACCTCATCATCTGATTCGTCATTTGAAATTAATCTAGACATGTATTCAAGAATATACTTTGTAGCATTTTTATGCAATGGCTTGTTATCGTTTCCGCATTTCGGAGAATAGATACATGACGGACAGCCACTTTGACATTGACAATTGTTTAGCATGTCAATTGTTGAGTTTAAAAGCTCAATAAACACGTCAACAGCCTTCTCACAAATACCAATTCCTCCTTCGTAACCATCATAAATGAAAATGGTTGCCTCTTGGGTGTCTTCATGATAATTGGTGGACAGGCCTCCAATGTCGAACCTGTCACACATTGTATGCAATGGGAACAAACCGATTAATGCATGTTCCGCACCGTGAAGGCCTCCTGCAAACACCTCCTCATCATTCGGAAACATGTCTTCCAATGTATCCTTAACCCTTTTAGGTATTGTGAACCATAACCCCTTAGTGTTGAATTTCAATGGAGGCAGCTCAAGAGGATATGTTCCGATGACTTTTGAGAAGTGCATCTTTTTGTACTTGAAATAATCCTCGCTAACGGTCAGCTCACCGAAGTGTATTGTCAGATTGCCGTATTTTGTTTTGGACAATTTCTTTTTGATGTTGATGTCTGTCTGATTTAAGACCATTGTATGATAGTCAACAACCTCTTTTGACACATTAACATAACCGTTTTTCAAATTCACATCATTGACAACATAAGTGTCCCCTTTGTTGATTAGAATAGCTCCTTCGTGGGCTTCACGGTATACCTGTGAGCGTTCCATTGTCTCCAAAAGCATTCCATTGTTCATGACCTTGAATTCCTCTGATGAAATTTGATCTAAAGAATGGTCCATTGCAGGATTGTCGTCATACGGATACATGAAATCGCCTCTGTGATTTTCATGCAAGTCCTTTTTACAGACAAGCTCGTCAATGACATCCTGTGAAATTCCAAAATATTTTTCAGCCTCGCCCCTTTGCAACGGCAATTCTTTAGCAGCACACAGCAAATGAGCTTCCTGAAGAATAGGATTTGACAGGTCAATGATTGCATTTTCATGAGGTTTGTCAAAGAAGAAGTCAGGATTGTTCATGAAATATTGGTCAAGCTGATTTTCAAATGCAATTAATACAGCAAGGGATTTTTGGTTGCTTCTTCCAGCCCTTCCAGCTTGTTGCCATGTTGAAATCATTGTTCCAGGATATCCTGAAATGATTACAGCATCAAGTGATCCTATGTTTATTCCCAATTCCAATGCATTGGTACATGTAACCCCAAGATATTTTCCACTTTTAAGGCCTTCCTCTATTTCACGCCTCTCTTCAGCCTGATATCCTGCACGATAAGCTGCAATACGATGGGCAAGTTTCCCCTTGACCTGAGTCATGTCTTTTTTGGCCCACATTGCAATCAGTTCGGTTGTCTTTCTGGAAACTGTGAAGCACAATGTTTGAATGTTTTTAAGCATCATGTACATGAAAATGTTTTCAGTTTCCATATGCACTGACGGTGCGGCCTGAGAGTTGTTTTTCTTTCTGACATAATTCTTAAAGGGATTGTATAGAATAAAGTCCTTTTCACCACTTGGTGAGGTGTCATTGTCAACAAGTTTGAAATCCTCTCCAGTCAATCGGTTTGCAAGCTCCAATGGGTTTGCAAGTGTTGCTGAAGATAGAATGAATTGAGGATATGAACCGTAAAAGTTGGCAATTCTTTTAAGCCTTTTAATCAGAAACGCAACATTCGAACCGAACACTCCCTTGTAGTAATGTGATTCATCAATTACTATATATCTTAGGTTCTTGTAGAATCTTGACCACTGGTGATGCCAGGATAAGATTAAATGCAACTGATATGGATTTGTAAGGACAATTCTTGACTTTTCTCGGATCCCTCTCTTATCTGCTCTATGAGTGTCTCCATCATATGTTCTTGGATTGATTTTAATTTCCAGCTCATTTTCAAGATTCTCAAGAACATGGAGCTGATCGTTTGACAATGCCTTGGCAGGATAAATGTAAAGCGCCGTAGCATCGCTGTCCTCAATCATTGTCTCCATAATCGGCAGGTTAAATGCCCATGTTTTTCCTGATGCGGTTGGAGTGGTGATGATTACATGCTCACCATCCTTGATTGACTCATAGGTGTCTGCCTGGTGCTGATATAATTTAATATTCTTTGAATCAAGATAATCAATTATTTTCTCATTTAAATTATCGACTCTTTTAAAACTAGCCTTTTTAGCCGGTATCGTTTCAATATGAGCTATATTTTCCCTATACCTCACATCATTCTTAAACATATCAATATTGTTAACGTCAGACATAATATCAGCTAAAATTAATAATTATAATGTTAGTTCAATTAATATTTAAAATATTCTATGTTAAAAATAGTAAGTTAGAATCTTGAAAAGACTCTAACTTATGCATATTATGGAAGAAAATAATTACTTCCATATATAATTATATGATTTTTAACATATATAATTTGGCATGCCTAAAATTTTAAATAAACTAAATCAAACAATGCACACTTTACAAATAATTTAATTATTTTTAATATTTAAATCAAATGAGAGAGCAAATGATAAGTAATAATTTTACAATTCCAGAATACTTTCCAAATGCACTCTCAATGATTATTTAAATAAGTTAGTAACAAACATTAAATTATATTAAATAATGAGGGAAAAAATGATTTCATATGAAGAATTTGAAGATATTGTAGTAAATATTCTTGAAAGAGATATTTCTTCTAATAAAAATCAGCAAGAGGCAATACTATCAAAAAGTAATGAATCCCTTTTCATAGTTGCCGGACCAGGTTCAGGAAAGACAACTGTAATGGTGCTTAAAATATTGAAATACATATTTGTAGATGACATCAACCCCAACGAGATACTTGCAACAACATTCACAAGAAAAGCCGCTGAAGAGCTGTATTCCCGTATTCTAGGATGGGGAGATGAAATTAAAAATTACTTACTGGACAATGTCGATGACTTTGAAGACATTGCAAAAATTAACAGGATAGATTTCAACCTAATGAAAGTTGGAACCACAGATAGTATAGCTGAAGAACTACTCAGAGACTTTAAAAAACCGGGAGAAAACCAGGCCATTGTCATTGAAGATTTCGTTGCAAACTCCGCAATGATGAGAATACTCATTGAAAATGAATCATATTTAAATAAGGAACTAGTGGAATACCTAAAAGAGTTGAGTGGAAAATCAAAACTAGAAGAGCCATCCAAATTAAGTGAAATATTGATGAACATAAAAAACAGATTATTCTATGATCAAATCGATATTAACGAACTATACAATAAGACACAAAAAGGAAGTGGCCAAAGAATCGCCCTTGATTGCATTATCGAGTATGAGCAAACACTAAAAGATAGGAACACAATCGACTTTGCAATGCTTGAAAACACGTTTTTAAACAAACTAAAAAATGAAGAGCTAAACGAGTTCCTTGACGATATAAAAATTGTCTTGATTGACGAATATCAGGACACAAACCTCATTCAGGAAGACATCTATTTCACCATAGCGCAACATGCTTTAAAAAACAACGGGAATATAACTGTCGTTGGAGACGATGACCAGTCATTATACCGTTTTAGGGGAGCAACAGTGGATTTATTCACCCATTTTCCGCAACGTGTAAATGAAAAATTAGGAATTGAGGTAAGAGAAATCAACCTTCAGACCAATTACCGTTCAACTGAAAACATCATAGCCCACTGCAATCAGTTTGCAGAACTTGACAGTGAATACCAAAATGCAAGGGTTGAAAACAAACCTAAAATCATAGCACCCGATTTTGAAAAGGACAAGATGCCCGTTTTAGGATTGTTCAGGAACAATCCGGAAATGCTTGCAAAAGACCTGTCCACCCTGATTAACAAGTTAGTTAACAAAGGAGAATGTGAATTAAAAGTGATGCAGGTTTTGAACAAAGAATATTTTGAAAAGGTGAATGGTGAAATAAGCATTGCAAGATTGCAAAAAATCAGAGCTGAAAACATCAAGGCAGGAAAACAAATGGAGAAAATCAAAATCAAATTGGATGAAGACTATGGTTCTGCATCCGATATCGCAATATTGTCCTACTCCCCTAAAGAGGTTCCTAACGGCAAAAGGTCATTCCTATTTTTCCTAAGAAAACACCTCAGAAGACTTAAAGAACCTATTGAACTGTTTAATCCAAGAGGAATTGACCTGCAGGAAATAGATATTGTAGGAATATTTTGTGGATTGATGCTTGAATGCATAGACCCTGAAGCGGCATTCCAAAATTCAGACAAATCCATACCAAAACTTGCAAAAAGAAACATGAACAGATGGAGGCTTAAAGCCAAGGATTACATGAAAATGAATCCCGAACCTAGAGAACCAATTACATTAAGTGAGTTTGTCACATATTGGCAACTTAGAAGACCAAGAGGACATGAAACCTGGCCAAAAAAAGCAAGCCTAATGGAACTTGCATATAAATTAACAACATGGATTGAAGAGTTGCAGGAAGATGTTGAGGGAATCGTATATCTAGAGGCTATAACAAAATCTATTACTCAAACAGGATTCTTCAATGATTATCACTCAAATATTTCATTCTATAATAAAAAGCAAGAACAAGAATCAGTGCTTGAGGCAATATGGAATATATTCATACCCCTTTCAACCGGAGGAGTCAAAATCGATGAGTCCTTACTTGAAACATTACCCGACGACAGGGTGAATGTTTTGTCCATACATCAATCAAAAGGATTGGAATTCCCTTTAGTCATTGTGGATGTCGGGTCCAAATTCAAAACCAATGACATAAGAACCCAAAAGTGGAGATTCCCAAAATCGCTCAAAGACGACAAACTAACAATTGAAGACAGTATAAGACAACACAGCTCACTTGGACAAAGTCAAAGAAGTGAAAAAGACCGTTCCTTTGATGATTTGACAAGATTATATTTCGTGGCATTCTCAAGAGCTGAAAGCGTTTTACTGCTTGTTGGCCTTAACCCTGCAATTGAAGGATACACCAAGAAAAATGACCACTTTGACATTCCAAACATTGCCCTTGGATGGAGCAGAGATGAAAACTATATTGGATTTAATGAAATTTATTTAATTTAGGAGCAAAAACATGAAATTACCGTCAAAATCAAAACCTTATATAATCCCCGAATACAGTTTAACTGGAGACCTGCTTTCATTTTTAACATGCAACCTACAATACAGATACCAGAATAAAGGAACATTACCTCCTTCAAAGCCCGTTCAAAGATGGTTTGGTGAGTTCATCCATGGTGTCTTGGAAGAGGCTTACCTAGAATGGAAATATAAACAGACAGCATTTCCGTGGGATTGGATAGATGATATCAGACCTATAGAAGAGCAGATAGATTTGAGATTGCAAGTCAGGGGATTGTATCCCTATGATGAAGATTTATTCTTCAGTATGTCAAATCATCCTGAAGTAGAATATCTCAATGAACATGACCATAAAAAGCTAGCCAGTGCAAGAGCTGAAAAGGCAATAAACATTTGGGGAGAGCATTTGTTCCCATTAATTGATTCATCTGAGCATCTGATTAAGGGAGTAAGGCCAATGCCTAATTATGATGAACATAAAAGCCGTTCCAACTATTATGGCATCAATGGTGTGGTGGATGTCTTAACCTCAATGAAGATTCATGACCTGGAGCAAAGCAACCTGGACACATTTAACAATAAGATTATAGAGTACTTGAAAAAGGATCCTGATTTCCAAAAAAGAATCTCCGAACATGACGGTGAGGATTATGAAATAATTATTGATTATAAAGGAATGAAAAGACCACCTACAGTAATGCTTGATTCAAAGGCTGAAGACAAATGGGAAACACATAAGCAGCAAATTTTGACTTACTCATGGCTCAGGTCCAAGCAAGAAGACTCAAAACCTATTATTGCAGGAATAATCTTTTATCTAAATGAACTCGTTCCATCAAAAGAGGACTTGGCCCTAATCAAGGAAGAGCTGGAAAATGACTTGACAGATGTAGGCGGCGAATACGTGAATGACGTTAAACTAATCGAAAATTGGCAAGAAGATGACAAAGCCCCTGAATTAAGCAATGATTTTAAAATAGACCGTTCAATCAGAATCATAAATGTAAATGAGAATGAGCAGGACAATGCACTCCTAAAATTTGATAGCGTGGTTGCAAATATCGAGTCCTCATTAATTAAAGAAATGAACGGTTGCAAGATTCAGGAAGCATGGGAAGCCGATTCTGATGAAAGAACCTGCAGCGCTTGTGATTTTAGGACCTTCTGTAAAAATAACAGTGTTAAAACAAAAGATATTAAAATTCCTTGATACAAATTAATATTCAGAGGGATTGTATGACTACATTAGAAACAAACAAAAAATACTGTGAAAAAATCGAAAGTAAAATCAAGCTTGATGCAAAACCAGTAGCAATGAAGCTAATCAAAACTGAAGATGACCTTCCAGAAGGTTATGATTTAATAGATGAAAAAATAAGACATTGTGAAATGGTTAGAAAAGCATCATTAGGAGACAAATTTTACTCTACAATCAATGAGCAAATGTGTTTAGGCGGAGCAGGCGCTATTGGTCTTAGAGACATGCCTGAAAAATTAGCAAATGGTGAAAAATACTTCTCATTAGGAAGATTCCAAGATTTAGAAACCGCTAAAAAATTAACAGGCAAACTTTCCATTGTTGAAGAAATCCATTGGGGAATCATCTATGCTCCTTTAGACGAAGCTGATTTCGAAGCAGACGTGATTGAAATTATCACTGAACCTGTTGGAGGGATGAAACTTGCACAAAGTATCGTTTACAAAACCGGTGAAAAGATCACTCCATCCTTTGCAGGTATCCAATCATTATGTGGTGACGCTTTTGCAAATCCTTACATAACTGATGGAATTAATTTCACATTAGGTTGTGACGGATCTAGAAAAGCAGCTGACATTAAAGACAATGAGATGACTGTCGGTATTAGTAAAGCTAAAATCGAAGAAGTTATTTCTGGTTTAGACTCAATCTAAGAGTTTTAAATAATCATCATAATGATTTATATTTAATAACTCTTTTTCATTTTTTTCTTTTATTCCATAAAAAGTGTACCCATCATCAAATATCTTTCTTAAGATTGGATTTAAGTTATCATCCTCATTTTCCAAGTATCTCATAAGGTTTTCTCTTGGAGCTACAAATGGCATGCCAAGACCTTCTGCGGTATCCAATAGCCCTGTTTTTCTTCTTCTTAAAATGGATATTGTTTCATATGGATTGTCTGAATTTTGGCTTACTTCTATTAACTTGTTGAATGTCTGTGTTGACACTGTAGGCTGGTCTGCGGTTATGCACAATGCAAAATCAGAGTCTATATTGGACAGACCATTGAAAAGTGAAGTTGATAAACCTACATCAACAGGATTGTTTATGATGAATTTGACATCATCTTTATAATTATCAAAAATAGCTTCTTTTATTTCATTAGAATAATGACCAAGTACAACAATACACTCATCTATATTTGAGGATAATGCATTGTCAATGGTTGTCTCTATAACGGTCTTGCCTTCAAATGGCAAAATGAGTTTATTGGTTAATTCAATACCGCGGGAGATTTGATCCTTTCTCATACGGGAATTCTTCCCCGCCGCAGTAATGACAGTAGAAATTGACATAAAAATAAAAAAAGAGTGATATATTCCCTAATTAGGGACATATCTTACAATTTGAGCATAAATGCCCATTCCGGTTCCTTCACCTTCTGTCCACATTTTGATTTGAACAGGATAATCATGATTGTTGAAAACAGTGATATCACGAGCAGGGTTATAACCGAATAATACTGCATCTTCATCCCAACACATACCTACTGGTAAATCAAATCCTTCTGCTGTAACTGCAGCCCTTAAAGCTCTTGCAGATGGACATACACCATGTGCAGCACTTCCTCCAGGTGCAGAAGCATCACTAGCAGATTCAAAGTAGACATAATCCTTACCTGAACCTGTGGAGTTAGGTGGAATTACAGTTCCATTCCATGCATCGACAAATTGTCTTGCATTAACTTCCCTAATGGAGTCACCATATTCTGGGTGTGAACCTAATGAAGTACCGTATGCTTCACCAGCCTCTTCAGAGTAATTTCCAGCATATAATAAAACCGCTGAACCAGTAGGATATTCTGCTGCATAATCCACTACATCCTGACCGAAAATCTTTGGAACATCAGCAGATGAAATGTTATTCCTTCCATCGGAGAAACCAACCATACCTTTCTCTAAAGTAAATGTGGAACCAACCTGAGCATCATAATTGTACCAACTAGCAATTGTTGATGCATTATAATATTCATTATGATAATCTAAATTTTTAATCTCATCAACAGGAACTGATTTGACTTTAGTTCCATTTTCATATACGTCAACACCACTTTCTGTTTTTTCTAACCATTTATACGGAGCACTGTACCCCCATACATAATGATCAGGTGATTTGACTGCTAATTTATCCCCCTCATAGGTTAAAAAACCCGGACCTACAACATCAACTACATTACCGTAAGAGTCAATTCCTTCCCCTGAAACACCGCTGAAATCAAATGGCACAACCCCTGTGGTTAATCCAAGCAATATGCCATGTATATCAAATGCCATAAGTTGATGTGCTATAAATCCTACATTAGATACAAATGGAACTTCAACTGGATTACTAGTACCGGTGATTGATTGATTCTCAAACATTGACTGTCCAACAGGAATATTAAAATCCTCAACTACTGATTGTGCAGTGTATGATGTAGTACTTGCAGATGTTACTGCAAAAAATATGCTTAAAACCAATAATGCTATAAAAATAACAATTGAAACTTTTCTCCAACTTTTACTCATTTACTACACCTAATTAATAATCATGTCATAATATGTATAAAGTCATATAAAAATATTATTAAAAAATTATAATTTCTCTGAAATTAACTTAATTCTCTCTTGAATTTGTATAATAATATCTTGACCATTACCCCCAATCAATATTGCATCCTCATGAGAATACTCTGCAACCAGTTCTATTATCTGATCAAGAGAGTTGACAGTGATGATGTTTCCCATATATCCCAAGGAGTTAAGCCTATAAATGGCAATGTCCAATGTGTCATCCAACCCTGGGAACAGAACTATGACCTCAGGATTATATTCAACCGCAACATCCAAAATGTCCAACCTATGCTCCTCATGATGTCTAGGAGTACCAATGAATAATGCATAAAAGTTATTTTCAGCTAAAACTGAAGCTAATGCATCTGAATTATCAGTCTTTCCAACATAAACATCAGCATCATTAATCTTATAAACATCTAAACGGCCTTGAACAGCATGGAAATCAGCTAAAGTCTCTCGGATAATATCCTTAGGTATTTTAAGTTCAGTAGCTATTGCAGTGGCCAAACCTGCATTGAGCAAGTTGAATTTTCCAATTAATTTCAATTCATCCTGATATTCAAAATAAGGAATAGTCTTGCTAGCAGATTCCTTAAAATCACTGTTAAAATCCTGATTAAATGCAGTGAAAATTGTTTTATTGGAGAAAAACCTTACCAAAGCGTTTTTATAATTAGCAATAGTCTTGTGAACATCCATATGGTCATTTCCAATATTTGTAAGGCCAACCATATCGAAATCAAAACAGTAATTAGCGAAATCAAGTGTCATGTCACACACCTCAACGAGCAATGTGTCATAATCCCCATCATTAGCCTCAAGGATCAAATCATAATAACCTGAAAAGCCTCCTCCACCATTGCCTCCAACCAGCACTTTGCGACCGGCATTCTCCAAGATGTCTTTTAGCATGTGCACAGTGGTGGTCTTCCCATTGGTTCCAGTAATCCCAATAGTGAAAAGGTCTTTATGCTTTTGAATAACATCACTTAACAACTCACCATTTTCAAGTAAACGGTCAGCAAAGGCTCCGCCAAACATGCTGGGACTAATTGCAATAGCATCACAATCATCAATAGCGTATGAATTGGAAAAACCTAAATCAACAGTTATGTCATCTCCAACAATTGAAACTGTTTGATTATCTCCAATCATATTCATTGACAAATTTGGCAAATTTAAACCTTCCAAATCAACATTAATATTCAAATCAGTAGCATAAACTTCCCAACCATGATTTAAAAGGGAATTCACTGCTTTTTTACCTTCTACACCTAATCCAATTACTGCCGCTTTCATATAAAATAATTCCTTAAAAATAATTTACTATAATTAACTTACATTTTTAGAATTAATAAATATTTTTATATTATAATAATTAATAATTAAGCAAGGTGTTTAAATGTTTGAAGATGAAAGAAATGATAAGATTTATAATTTAATAATTACCAGTGGTATTGACCAAAACAAGGAATACGGACAATTTACTGAAAAATTATATTCTAAAGTTGATTTCTTATGGAAAGAATCAATGTCCGGAGCATATGCTACAGCAGGAGAAGAATTTTATAAAAAGATAGATAGAATCATCATGTTGGCAGGTCTTTATAACGATAACAAAGAATTATTTGAAGATTTATTAAATGCAAGCGAAGAATATGACATCCCTATCGTTCTTGTAAGGCCATTGGGACTTGAGGAAGTTCCTGAAGTGTTGGAAGAAAAAGCTGCAACCATTGTCGGATGGAACGCCAACTGCATAATTGATTCCATTAAGGACGCACCTGAAACAATGCAAAAAGAATAGAATGTAATAATGTAGTTTTTACATTATTACTCTTGAAATACCATTTTCCTTTTCAACTTTTATTAAATTATCAGCAGCATTTTCAAGTTGTGCCTCATGAGTTACGATAATCATTTGAGGCAAGGATGACATTTCTTTTAATAAATTAATCAACTCATGTTTTCTGGATGAATCTAAATGAATTGTAGGTTCATCCAACATTATAGTGTCCAATTCACCATTAGCCATTGCTTGTGTAATACCTAATCTCAAAGCAAGAGCAATAGCTATTTTTTCACCACCACTAACCATACTCATTGATGATTCGCCTTCAGGACCGTAAACAGTCACTTCATAATCATCATCAATAGTCAAATCAGAGTAGTTGAAATTGAACTCATTGAAGAATTCTTTAGTATGTTTTTGGATTAAAGGTCTTGAAATATTTCTTAAGTCCTTTTGCACTCCATTTTTACTGAACAGATTCCTTATATGAGTGAGCAAATTAATATAATCTGCAATATCATTATACTCTTGTTCGAACTCATCAGCGATAGCGATTTTTTCATTCAAATCCTTTAAGACTGCAATAGATTCACGAGCCCTACCTTTAATCTCTGAAAGTTCATTATTAAAGGTGGTGTGTCTTCTTTCATATAATTCGGAACTATATATGATTTGGTCATATTTTTCCTTATCATATTTAGAAGCTTCAATCTTGTTTTTAGTAATGTCTATTTGATTGATTGAAACACCAATGTCCTCCTTGATTGAGTCAAGTTGAGACATGTAAGATGGTTTATTTTGAACAAAACCCTTAAGTTGATTATATTCCTCATTTTTCTTTTTCAAATCATCAATACGGTCTTTAAGCTCTTCTGCGCTAATGTCTCCGCTTAAATGAGGATCTTGGTCAATTGCCAATTTGATATTTGTAACATGATTGTCAATCTCATTTTTAACCTGTTTTAACTTATATTGGGTTTCAGTTTCACTGCCTAAAACATCCAATGCACCTTTGGCCTGATTATATGAATCATAATCTTCTTTAAATACTTCACGATCAGCTTTTTGGTTGGCAATGTGCAGGATAATGTCTCCCAGTTTATTACTGATATATTCCTTGCCTTCCAAATCTTCATCGAGTTTATTTAATTTGACCAGTTGTTCTTGTAACTGGTTAACCCTTTGCTTATACTCAATGATTTTTTTAGACAAATCTTGAAGTTTAGAAAGTTTTTCTTCGAAACTATTTTTGTTTTTAGTTAACAAACGAACATTTTCCTCATTTGCTTCAATCAATTTCTCATTTTCAGTAATTTCGGATTTATACTGCTTGATCAACTCTTTTTTCTTATAGGAACTGATATCAGATTGGCAAACAGGACACTTGTTGTCCACCTCTTCCAATTCTTCCATAGGTTTTTCGCATGACTTAATTGTTTGTTGATATACGACAATTTCCTCATTCTTAGAGATGATTTCAGCATCCAAATCCTTAATCTTTGAAGATGTTTGTGAAATGAAGTTATTAGTAACATTTTCAAGATTCTCAAAGTCATCAACTTCAGCCAAGATGTCTTGATGCAATCCATTGTCATCTAATGCATCCTTAGATCTTGAGAAGAAATCCTCAATACTATTCCTTTCATTTTCAATATTTTTTAACAACTCTTTTTTGTCTTTTTCAAGTTTAGCCATTGTAGCCAATTCTTTTTCGAAATTGGTTTTCTGATTATTTAACTTATTGATTTCTTCATCAGAAGCCAAGTAATTACTGTAACCTTGTTTTTTAGCAACAGCTAACTCTTTTTGATTAGCAATTGAGTCCAATTTGTCTTCTATTTCGATTTCCTCTTCTTTTAGTTTTTGAATGCTTATTACTGATTTTTCAAAGTCCAAGTAAACATCCAACTTAGAAACATACTTTTCCAATCTTTCTATTTCTTCCTCAGCCTTTCTAATCTTATCCAAATTATCCTGGACCAGATGCTTATCCTCTTCAAGTTTGATTAAAGTTTTCTCTTCGACATCCAAATTATTAACTTGATGGTCATATATTTCTTTTTCACGTTCCATATTACGTTTGCTTTCGGAAATCTCATTTAACAAGCCATTGACTTCTTCAATCTCTTTTTCAAGTTCATGACCTCTGTCTCTTAAGCTATTTAATTCAGCACGTTTTTTATCACGGTCCTCAATAAGAGTATCTGAATTATACAGCTTACCTTTAAGCTCTGAAAGTTGATTTTCATAGTCACTGATGAACGGCAATAAGTTCTTCCAAGCTTTTTCCAATGAATCCAAACCTAATAATTTACCTATTAACTGTTTTTTCTCAGCAGGGGTTTTATCAACCAATTCTGCAATTTCCCCTTGCCTAATGTAGATTGCATTTAAGAATAAATCTGAATCAATGTCTAAAATTTGACGAATTTCAGAGGCTACTTCCTTGTCACCACTGCAAATTTTTACAAATCCACTTTCAGGAGAGGTTTTCTTGAATATTGAAGATTTCAGATTGGATTTCTTTTCACGAACAATCTTATATTCCCTATTGTTGGTAACGAATTCCAGTTCCACAGACATGGATTCCGCATTGTTTCTGACTAAGTCATCTATTTTTTTAGCAGTGTGCTGCTTGAATAAAGCAAAACTGATGGCTTCCAATATTGTTGATTTTCCAGCACCATTTTCACCAACAATAACACTGATTCCCTTATCAAATGAAATGATAGTGCGTTCATGAGATTTAAAATTATTTAATCTTAATCTTGTGAAAATCATTGAATATCCCCCTTAAATGTTACTTGTACATCTTCTTTTTCCTCAATTGGAGGTTGTTCTTCTTCTATGTCTTCAGACCCATCATTACTATCCTTTTCATGAGCATAAAACTCTTCATAGAATTGATTAATTAATTCCTTGGATTCGTCCATTTTATCTTTAGACAACAAGTCATACAAGTCGGTTGCTAATGCATCAACATCCTTATTGTCATACATCTCTAACTGTTTAACGATGATATCAGTAGCGGCAACATTTCCATTTCCATCAGCCACCAGTTCAGGATCGTCCATATCAAACATGTTGAATGTTGGCCTAATCATTAAAGACAAATCGCCCAATTCCTCCTTGATAAGTTCATAAACCCTGCTGGTATCAGAATCAACATTGTTTATTACCAGATTAAGAATAGGTTTCTTATCAAAATCCTTGATTGTTTCCTTTATTCCAGCAATTCCACTTTCCAAATTACTGTAATCAAGAGTCCTTTTAATAAATTCTCTAGGAATATCAACCTTTACCCTTTTTACAAGAGGCTTAGGACCATCCATATCAACAACTACAAATCCTTTTCCATTCTCAAGATAGTCGGGCAATTCGGAGGTTTTCCAAATTTCTCCTGAACCTGGATAAACGAGGTTTCCCTTACCAAATTTATCGTTTACATATTTGTGAATGTGTCCTAAAGCATAATAATTAAAGTTGTCAGGGAGTTCTCCGATTTCCAACTCATAATTATATCCGAAATATTTGTCGATACCCTGATGCAAAACTAAAATAGATTTTTCATGGTGAGACGCCTTTTCAGACAATTCAGCTAATTTGCTTCTGAATGTTTTTCCGTGAGATGCAGGAAAATAAGGTAATCCCGCAATAAATATGTCCCCATGCATATATGTTGGATTAATGTTACTGATTACTTTCAAACCCATCTTTTTAAAAATAACTTGTGGAGGAATTGCTCCTTTACGCATTACCACATCATGGTTTCCAGCAATTGCATACATAGGAATCCCAGCACCTTTTAGCTTTAACAAACCTTTCTGAAAAGTTAACAAAGCCATAGGTGAAGGTCTTGCAGTTTCAAATAAGTCACCACTATGTATTACAAAATCCACATCTTCTTCAATAATTTTATCAATAACCTTTTCAAATACTTCATAAAAGTCTTTTTCACGCTCAAATAATCCATATTGGCGATAACCTAAATGAGTATCTGCTAAATGTGCAAATTTCATTATATTACCTTCTAATTTTTTGTATTATAACCAATTTAAACACTTAACTAAGTATTTAATGTGTAAAAGTATATCTCATTTTATATTTAATAGTTTGCTAAGAGAGCATATGAGAACAAATCAAAATTGATTTGAAATGTTAAAAAATAATTAAAAAAAAGTTAAGAAAAAGGGATAGTGTTAATAGTCATATCCCAATCCTAAAAGTTCATCTTCCTCATCCTGAATTTCTTTCTTCTCATCTTCGTATGACTGGACAAAATGTGAAACAATATCCATATCATCACCATGTTGGCGACCTTTAAACTTGTCAATTTTTACCAAAGTAGGCACTTTAGTCATTAAACCTAAAACTATAGCCTCGCCAACGTTTAATGAAGGCAATTGATTAATTAAATCCTGGGATAAACTTTCACTTGCAGACTGAACATGCCTTTGGTCTTCAGGTTCAACAAGCCTTAATATGATCATGTTATTCATTTGAGATAATGCGTCATGGTCAACAGTTTTTGGAGATTGACTTACCAAACACAAACCTAAACCAAACTTACGACCTTCTCTTGCAACCCTTTGAATCCATCTTTTTGAATCGCTGTCCCTTTTGTTAGGAGCAAGAATATGGGCTTCTTCAAGAATATAGAATACTGAATTATCCAACAGTTCTTTCTTATTTCCCCTGTGAGCCGCATCCTTAGAGCGTTGAAGAGAATTTCTCAAGATATGGCTTACAAGAACGCTTGCAACAGACTCATCAACTTGGCTTAAATCCAAAACATTAGCATGGGCCTTCTTGATATTGGTCAAGATATTCATGGCGTTCTGGTCAAATAGGTTAGAATACCTATCCATAGAATCGTCAATCTTGTTCATGACATCTACAATCTGCTTGTCGGACCCTTCAATCTGAGAGTCAGCTTCAAGAATATCATAAATAATTTGCAGGAAGTTATTTGTTTGTGCAACACCATCCTGAAGTTGTTTTTTAGCTTGCTTGAACACCCTTCTGAAGTGTCTTTCCTGAATATAACCATTGGATGGAATGTTGACTAATTTCTTAATTTCATAAAATGTCATGTATTGAGGATTAATTTTAGGCCTGATTATGTTTACCTCACCATTAGGGAAATATGCATCTTTATATTCTCCATGCATGTCAAATATGAATACAGGAACCTTATATCCGAGCAACTGGTCAATTAAAACAGCCACTGTATTTGACTTACCCGCTCCAGTCATAGCCAAAATCGCAAGGTGCCTTGACAAGATCGGATTTGCATCAACATTGACCTCAACATCACTCTGATTGACAAGTGATCCCAACTTGATTGGATTTCTGACCTTGAATATTTCCTTTAGGATTTCAGCATCAGCCAATTTGATTTCAGTACCTGGCAATACAGGAGTTCTTGGCAATTTCAAATTGTCATTCACATCACCTAGGATTTTAACCTTACCACGAACATAATTGTCCTCAGCTCCTATTCTTGAAATCTTCTGTATTGCTTTAAAGTCGTTGATGTCTATATTTAAAGCATCATTACCACGAACCAGATTTTCAATCATCCCCAAAACTTTCTTTCCATCATATTCAATTGTTACATACTCACCGACTTGAGGCATTTTCTCTGAGATGAATGTAACTTCATTTAAATTAGTCTCACCGACACAGATTCCTACTACCATGACATCACTTCCCTGTTTGTTGTCTCGTAAATTTTAGCAATCTTCATTAATTCCTTCATGTTCCTGTCAGTTATTACCACATCATTATGAGCCTTGTTAAGCAAATACGGATAACCCTGAACTGATAACTTATTAATCTTCTTGATGATTTCAAATACCTCATCATTTGTAGCCTTATAAGGCAATTCAACTTTTAAAACATTTTTATTATCCTGAAAGCGAACATAAAATATTGTAAATGTTATTCCTTTAAATAAATCATTGAAATATGGAAATGCCGCCTTTTCATAAACTGACTTGTGCTTTATTAATGACATCCCCTGTTTCTTGGTGAATTTATCTAGAAATGCAATATCCGGAATGTTCCAATGGAACAAATCATTATCAGATGATGTTTTGGAAATTGAAATGATTTTTTTACGATACTGTAATATCTCCTTTAATAAAATGATCTTTTCTACTGAAGCCAAATGAAGATTGTACTCTTCAATCTTATTTGTTTCATCCTTTGGCAATTCGACCAGGTTCAATGCATCACGTATTTCTGGAAACACCAAACCATACTTTCTTATATCTAATCTCCTTTCGAATTCATTCAATGTTGATTCATCAAGATTTTCTTTAATCTTTGCAGGCAATTTGGCACCTCTTGGAAATGCATTCTGTAAATCGCCTAAAATGGAACCGTCCAGCATATAATAATCAACATCATACTCCTTAATGGCTCTCAATGCACATTTAAGCTCATAAATTGCCATGTAATTACTTAACAGTTCATCCAGAAAAGAAACATGAGATATATCAAATATATCTGAGTCGTCAATTTTTTTAATTTCACCATCGTAAATTATGGATTCTGCCCCAACTGCACAGAAGTTAGTGGTTAAAAACTTCTTTTTATTGAAACTTCCATCCCCTGCAGCAATGGAAAATTCTGCACGACTTTCATCAATAACTCTGTTAAACCATTTATGTTCTAGTTGAGATTCAATATCAGTATCAGATTCGATATCTTGAATAAATCCTCTTTTAGCGATGGCTTTCTCATACAATGAATTTAACATAATATCACTATTAATAATATGTTAATAGATAATAAAAAAAGTTTGGCAAGAGCAGTTGGAAACTACTCTAATGAAGCTTTTTTAATAGCTCCGGTTAATTCTTGAATTTTAGCTTTGACATCGTCAACTTCTTCAACAACAGTACCGGTTACAATAATATCCCCACCGGCTTTTGCTGCTGTATAAGCTGCTTTAGCGTCACGGATTCCCCCACCGACAATAATAATCATATCATCAGTTGCCCTTTTGGAATAGGCAACCATTTCAGGAGGAATAGGTTTATCTGCACCTGAACCTGCTTCAAGGTAGAAAAATCTCATTCCAAACATTTCAGCAGACATTGCATAAATTGCAGGTATTTTCGGCTTGTTTCTAGGCACTAACTTAGCATCCCCAACCCATCCAACGGTTCCACCAGGTTCAGCAACCATATATGCCATAGGTAAAATTTCAATTCCAGATGCCTTTACGGAAGGTGCTGCAAGAGCCTGTGCCCCGTTAATCCAGTATGGATTTGTGGAGTTAACATAACTCATGTAAAAGATTCCATCAGCGTATTTGCTTACACTACTTGTATTTCCCGGGAAAATAATGATTGGCACAGCAATATTTTCAGACAGTATTTTACAAGTATTATCGACATCATCACCATTAACAGTTGATCCTCCAATCATGATTCCATCAGTTCCACCTTCAATAGCTTCAGTTGCTATTTTTAAAGCTTCTTCAGGTGTTTGTTCATCAGGATCAATTAAAGTAAAATGAAGTTTGCGTGTTTTTAAAATATCTCTAATATAATTTTCTATGTTTTTCATAAGAATACCTAAAAATAGTTTTATTAAAAATGATATTAATAATTAATTGTTTTAAAAAAATAGTAAAAAAGATTAAAGTTAAGAGAATAAGATTATCCTCTTTGTTCTTTAGCTTTGAATCTTAAACCTTTGTAACCACATTTTCTACAGGTTGTAGCACCAGCAGGGTTACGAGCGTTACATTTTAAGCAGATTTTTACATTAAACATTCTGTTTTCTGCTTCTTCGAATCTTGCCATTAATAACTCCTCCTTATAATCATGAAAAACTTTTATAATAATAAAATAAATTGTTATGACTACTCATAACTATTAATTAATTATTTTATCTTAATAGTATTTAAATGTTTAGTAAAAATAAGTTAAAATAACAAAAATCTCCACATATTGGAAATTATTATTGTTGTTTTAAGTTAGTCAAATTATTAATTACGATTTTTTCTAATATCTTTCACTCTGCAAATTAATTGGGTCATGGTTCCCATTGGGCAATAAACACACCATGAACGAGGCTTGAATAGAACCATTTAACAATCCCCAATATGTGGATGTGAGCATTACACTGTAAAATCCAAATGCAAACTGTGAAATCCATGGAGAAATCACATTACCATGATATGCCCAGTTCCAAGGCACATTGAATGCCCATAGTAATGTAACTGCCTGTGTGAGTGTTTTTCCATTGAACACCAAATAAGTATTCCATAGCATTACAAAAAACATTGCAAAGAAAAATATTAAAAATCCATAACGGAATGCCTTGGAGCATAACCATTTTGGAGGGTTTCTTTTTCTTGACAAATGTAATTTTTTACCTAGCAAGTCTAAAAACTGGCCACGGTCACAATATTTATTGCAAAATGATTTGTTTCCTTTAATAAGTGCAAACAATAAGGGAGTTATAAAACAAATCAATCCTAACCATGCAAATATTATATTGAAAAACCCTAAACAGAAATAAACTATGGTAAACAACCACAGATAGTCATACCAATGTTCAAATCTGATTTTTGATTTAGGATTAAATCTTTCAGCATCAATTATCGCAGCAGGACATTCCGCTGCACATATGCCACATCTAATACACATCTCATCATCTATAACGGCATGGACTCCTTTTTCTATAGTTATTGCATCTTTCGGACAGACCTTTACACAACAACCACACGAAACACAAATATCATGATTAACTTGTGTGTCTTTAACCATTGAAAAAAAACTCCCGGACATCTTACTGTTGATAATATCAAATGATTATTATCTATACAAAATAAGACTAATTTAACTATAATTTAATATTTATTATAAATATATAAAAATAGTTTACTGAAAGGGTGTCCGCCAAAATTAAATTTTGGCTGACTTGTTGATTTTTTTTAAAATATTGTTACATTGAGTTTTAATTGGTTTTTTATGGATGTGCTTTCGCAGAAATTTTCTAAATCTTCTTTTGTGTTTTTTATTTCTTGTT
>NZ_JAGAXX010000071.1 GCF_017940815.1 Methanobrevibacter sp. | reverse complement strand
TGGTTCAATGGTGCTATGCTTAGTAGATTTCATACCTATCGGTCAAGGCAAATTCGAATATTATTACGAATGGAAAGGCCTTGACAAAACAATAGATATGGCCTAAGAATCTCCAACTTCTACAAGCTGGAGAGGTTCAATCAGTGTTAACATGCTCATTATTAAAAATATGATTCTTATTTTCATAAATTTAAATTAATTTTAATAGAATATAAATGGTTATTTTCGTAAATAAATGGAAAATAACTTAATAAATGGAGTTTTAAACACAATTTTTTATATTAATTGCAATTTTACAATTTCAAACAATTAATTTCTAATTATTTAGTAATGCTTTAATATTTTATTTAACAGATTATCTAACATGGCGTATGAAATTAAAAACAAAAAAAATATATCAACAATCGGTGTCCATGCAGGCCAAGAGGAAGTGGATGAAACCGGCTCTCGTGTTACTCCGATTTATCAAACAACTTCTTATGTATTCGACACTCCCGAACAGGCTGCAAACAGATTTGCACTTAAGGAAGGGGGAAACATTTATACCAGATTAAACAATCCTACAACTGAAGCTTTTGAAAAGAGAATGGCAGCTATCGAAGGAGGAACTGCAGCTTATGCAACCGCTTCAGGTATGGCAGCTATCTTTTATGCAATAATCAACTTGACTGCAGTTGGAGACAATATAGTTTCAGCGGATAACCTTTATGGTGGAACTTACGAACTTTTTGAAAACACTTTGGAAGAGCTAGGACGTACAGTGACATTTGTCGACTCACAATCGCCTGACGAGTTTGAAGCTGCAATAAACGACAAGACAAAGGCAATCTATGTCGAATCAATCGGAAACCCTAAACTTGACATTCCTGATTTTGACAAATTGGCTGAAATTGCACATTCCCATGACATTCCATTGATAGCCGACAACACTGTAGGTATAGGCTCTGTAAGGCCATTTGACCATGGGGCGGACATCATCGCTTCATCTGCAACCAAATACATTGGAGGACACGGTACAACCCTCGGAGGAATTGTCATTGAAAAGGGTGACTTCGACTGGATGAATGGCAAGTTCCCAACATTGTCCGAACCTGATGAAACCTATAATGGTTTGGTATTTGCTGAAACATTCGGCGAAGCTGCATTCACAACAAGATTAAGAACAGTTGTGGGAAGGGATACCGGTGCTATTCCTTCACCGTTCGGATCATTCCTTCTCCTGCAAGGCCTTGAAACATTGGGCTTAAGGATTGAAAGGCACGCTTCAAATGCGATGGCTGTTGCTAAACACTTGGAAGCTCATCCTAAGGTTGCTTGGGTGACATATTCTGGTCTTGAAAGCTCTCCAAATCATGAGGTCGCAAAAAAATATGCTGAAAAGGGTTATGGAGGAATCGTTTCATTCGGACTTAAGGCAGGCTATGACGGTGCCTTGAAATTTATTGAAAACGTTGAACTGATCTCATTCCTGGCAAATATCGGTGATGCCAAGTCATTGGTGACCCATCCTGCATCAACCACTCACTCCCAATTGACCGAAGAGCAACAACTCTCCACTGGAGTAACTCCTGATTTAATCAGGTTCTCCGTCGGTATTGAGGACATTGAGGACATCCTGGCTGATGTTGACCAGGCATTGGATAAAATTTAGATAATTTTTATCTTTCTTTATTTTTTTAATAAATCACTAAAAATTTTTATATCGTGATTACTAAATATTATATAGGTGAATTTTTGTGGATATGGGACTATCGTTGTTACAATTAATAATTGAAATAATTATCTTTTTAGTTGCTGTGACTATTGGAATTTTTGTTGTCAATAAATTGAAGAATTCTGACACTAAATTCTTAAATCCAACCGAATATCTTCCGACTGAAGAAATCCATTCAATCAAGCAGATTTATTATCTGATAATGATGGGTTTGTGTTTTGTAGTTGCATTGTATGCACTGGTGTTTGATTCAGGAGATTTGACCTATTTTGTCATATTTGACATAATCTTCTCATTATATATTGCAATCACAATAGAAAAGGATTCAGCTTGGAAAAAGGTTCTAATTTTATTCTTGATTCCATACGGGTCTTTGACATACTTGATGTTCAACTTTACACTTATTAGCTTGCTTGACCTGATTCACATTCCAGTATTTCTATACCTAATCAAATATTACTATGATAAATTCAAAATATACACAGAATCAAACAGTTTGGGAATCACAATAGTATTATTGTTTTCAATAGTTTTCGTCAGTTTCTTCATAACAATTTTTGTTGAAGGGGTAAATCCGTTGGATTCACTTGTGATGGTTTCAAACGCTTTTACAAGTAATGGTTATGCGGTTTTAGGGAAATCAATTCCTGGAAAGGTAAACAGTTTATTCCTTGTTTGGAGTGGTTACCTGATATCTGGTGTAGGTACTGCCACATTGACTGTGGCTCTTCTGACAAGACACTACAACAAGAGATTTGATGATTTGGAAAAGTTAATTAAAGAGAATAATAAGGATTAATCTATTATTCTTTTTGCAAATTCCTGAACATCTCTTAAGTCATCATCATTTGGTCTTCCTCTGTGGACAAGCTTGAATGCTCCTCTGCAGTGGAATTCGTCTTCACTCATTTTAAGGCCTTTGGCTTCCACTTCTTTTTTCACTTGCTTGTATGTTGATTCAATCAGTGCAGCTGATGAGAAATTCACGACCTCTCCGACATTTACATTGATATTTTTTATGAAATCTTTTATTTTTGAGTCGATTCCGGCTGCATAGACTGCACTTCCTAAAAACAGGATGTCCACGTCTTCTGTCAACGGTTCATCAACGGTTTTTGCCTCAACATTGATTGCACTGCTGATGGCCTCAGCTAACTTTTTTGTATTTCCGGTTTTTGTGTAATATCTTATTGCTATTTTCATAAAAACACCTTGATTTAAATTTAACTTTCTTTAATATAAACTTTGTTAAAATTCAAGCGTTTCCATGACTTTTGGAATTAATGTTTTACATTCGGATGATTTTTCACTAACTAGTTTTGAAAATTCCTCAGGGTCCTGCCTGATGGAAGGGAAAGAATTGTAATGCATAGGAATCACGACTTGGGGATTGATCCATTCTGCTGCAATTGCCGCTTCGGCAGGATTCATTGTGAATATGTTTCCGATTGGCAACAGTGCAACATCCGGCCTGTAGACTTCTCCAATCACAAATTTCATGTCGGAAAATAGTCCGGTATCTCCTGCATGGAACACCTTCTGGCCATTTTCAAAGTTAAAAAGAAAACTTCCTGGACTTCCTGCATAAGGCAAGTCAATTTCAAAGTCAAGGCTTGATGAATGCCTTGCTTCAAGCATCCTGATACTCACATCACCAATTGCGATTTCAGCTCCACAATTAATTCCAATTGCATTAATTCCATTTCTTTGCAGATGAATTGAAATTTCATAATTTGAAATTACAACTGCATTTGGATTGTTTCTGGCTATTTCAATTGTATCTCCATAGTGGTCAGCATGGCCATGGGTGATGCAAATCACGTCCGGATGAACATCATTAACATTTAAAGGGCAAGCAGGATTTGCCTGAATGAATGGATCGACTAATATGTTCAATCCGTTATTTGATATCAGTTCAAATGCTGAATGGCCCAGCCATCTTAGTTTCATATCTTACAGACTCCATCGGCACAATTGTCGGCATCCTTGTCATCATCAACATCACTTTCAGCAACTATCTGGGACAGTACGCTTTTGAAATCATCATAGGACAATGCACCGGGAATTGAATACTTGTTGTCAAACAGGTAAAACGGAACAGCGTGAACTCCTCCGTTAAGCGCAATGTCCTCATCCTGCTGGACCTGTGATTCATATAAATCGCTTTTCAATACATCGACAATTTCATCTTCATTTAATCCTGCTTTCAATCCGATGTCTGAAAGGACTTCATGGTCTGCAAGTTTCAAGTTTTCAACGAAATATGCATCGAACAGAAGTGTGGCAAGTCTTTCAACCGCTTCAGGATGATTTTCTTGAGCCAGTTTCATAAGCCTGTGGGCATCACGGGTGTTGGTGTAGAGTGTTGACTCATACTTGAAGTCAATTCCCTCTTCAATTCCCAAACTGGAAATCTGTGAAACCTGCTTTTGGGCATCCTCAATGGATAGGCCATATTTAACGGCAAATCTCTCCACGGTTGTTGACTGAACCTCCTTGGGGGCGTTCTGGTCAAGCTCAAATGCCCTGATGTCAAATTCAACATCCAAATTCAAATCTTCAATGGCTCTTTTCAATCTTGTGTTTCCGATATAGCAGTACGGACAAGCGAAGTCGCTCCAATATGTAATTTTCATTTTAATACCTCAAAGAAATATTTAAAATAGTTCATTAATAAATAATAAAGTAATTATAAAATTACTTGCCTGATACTATGGTTGAAAATAATATCTGTCCAATCGGAAACACTCTTGATGTATTTAACAGAAAATGGATATTCTGCATAATGTCCAATATCTACAACGGTAAAACTCATTTCAATGAGTTTAAGCAAATGAACCCCACAATAAGCTATCATGTGCTTGCCCAAACCTTAATATATGGAAGAGCAGGAGCTTGTTACAAAAACCGTGATTGACGAGGTTCACAACAGGACTGAATATGCGCTGACCGAAAAGGGACTCAAGACAAACAGGATACTGTATGAAATCACCTCCTATTTTTTCAATGAGCTTGACAATTCAAGAAGCGAAGAGGAAAAAGAATCCCTTTTGGCGGAATACCGTGAGGTATATGGCATTTAGGTAAGTTTACAATTACTTATCTCTTTTTATACTATTTTTTACTAATTACTTTCTATGAAATCAATATTCGATAAATGTAAGTTTGGGGATTTTACACTTAAAAGCCGTATTATTAGAACAGGATTGTGGGAGTCCCAGCAATGCGATTTGGATGCAATATATAACAGATATGAAAAAATCGCTTCAAGCAGTGTTGGTTTAATCACTTCTGAGTTATATTCAATTTATCCGAAAGACAAGTTCACAGAGCATTCCTTCAAGATGGACAATCTCAATTTCATGACAATGGCAAGGAAAGTGGCTGAAATCTGCCACAGCTATGACGTTCCGATTCTGGGGCAAGTGGAATTCATCAAGTTCAACCGTGGAATTGATCTTGACATTCCGGTCAATGAATTGACTGTGGAGGACATCAGAAAGATTCAATCAGACATCATTTCCGCAGCCCAACAGTTGCAGTTTGCAGGATTTGACGGAATACAGCTGTCTGTCGGAAACAATTTCTTCCTATCAAAGTTCATCAATCCGTATTACAACCAAAGGGATGATGAATATGGTGGAAATGTGTTCAACCGCATGAGGATGGTGCTGGAGCTGATTAAGGTGATGAAGGACAATCTTGACTTTCACGTTTCATGTAAGGTAAACACATTTGATGAGAGAAAGGACGGTTTCGATTCAAAAGAAAGCCTTGAGGCATGCAAGCTGCTTGAAAAGGTGGGAGTCGATTCAATACAGGTCACAAGACCACTTTCACCATTGTATTTCACTAAAAAACTGTCAGGTGAGGGTGAGCTTGTTGATTACTCAACCCAACTGATCGATTTGGTTGACGTTCCAGTGATTGTCGGCGGTGGGTTTGAGAACATGCTTCACATGAATGAGCTTCTAAACAGCACAAACATCGAGTTCATGTCCATGTACCGGTCTTTTGTTGCAGAAGGAGACTTTTTAAGCAACTGGAAGGCTCACGGCGAGGGTCGGTCAAGATGTCTAAAATGCAATAATTGCTATAGGACAAAGACTAGCACATGCTATCATTTTGATTAAATAATTCATGTCTTAAAGCAGCATCTATAAGTTGATGTAGTTCAGTCGATATATTTGATGGACATGTAAACATGGACAAACCATGTTAAAACTGCAATGAAGACGAATACTACGATTATTTCAGGAGTTATCAATACTCCTAACATTATTCCTATTGCATAAAATACCAAATGACATACGGTTCTTTTTAGGTTTAAAATGTCTTTCAGTTCTTTGTTGTGTTCAATTTTTGTAATCATCCAGAACAATACGTCATAAGCCAATTCAATTACTATAAAGAATGTACAGTAACATAATTGGGCGTTTAATGCCCAAAAACCCGCTAATGTTATTGTTTCAGGTTGGGGAAGTTCAAGTACAATTACAGTTAATATTATTGCAAGCACTGCATCTACGAATGCTTCTAGTTTTTCAGAGTTCAATTTTACACCATTGTTTTTTGTAATATTATTTTGTCTTTTTAAATTTTAAATATTTTGTTGATTAATATATTTTCATGCAATCCAATGAGAACATTGAAGCAATAATAGGAAATCCTCGCAAAGCCATCAACATGTTGGCTTTTCCAACAATATTTTCAATGCTTCTGATGTTTCTCAATAACCTGATTGACAGCTTTTGGGTGGCTGGTATTAATGCAGATGCTTTAGCAGCACTCGGTTTCATGTCACCATTGTATCTGGTCATCATTGGTCTTGGAAGCGGTGTGGGTGCCGGCGCCAACTCATTGATTTCAAGGTATGTCGGTGCCGAACGATTCGATGATGCAAATAATTCAGTTATGCACTCAATAATTTTAGCATTTA
Organism: Methanobrevibacter sp.; assembly: GCF_017940815.1. Lineage (GTDB taxonomy): Archaea > Methanobacteriota > Methanobacteria > Methanobacteriales > Methanobacteriaceae > Methanocatella. The sequence continues at coordinate 7,248 of NZ_JAGAXX010000071.1, read as the reverse complement.
TCGTTTCAATAATTGTTTTAATTGTAGGTATTTTCTTTTTAGACGATTTGATTATTTTATTGGGTGCAGGTAGTGTCAGCACATATTGCCTAAGCTATGGCCAAATCATATTTTTGTTAAATATTGCATTTCTCCTGCCTAACGTGACTGCCAGTGTCTTCAGAGCTGAAGGTGATGTGGCAAGGGCAACAAATCCGCTGATTCTGACGGCTATACTAAACATGATCTTGGACCCAATAATGATTTATGGATTGAATATGGGCATTTTCGGTGCGGGCCTTGCTACTGTAATAACCTCATTTGCAGGATATCTCTGGATGCTTTATTGGATTTTCGTTAAAAAGGACACTTTCTTCAAGTTTGATTTTAGCTATTACAAACGCAAATTGGAGATTTATAAGGAAATATTGGTTGTTTCACTTCCAGCGGCAACAGAGGAGATAATATTCGCATTGGTTGCTATACTGTTAAATTTCATGATTATTTTGACTGCGGGAGTCAGCGAGGTCGCATCATTTACGATAGTGTGGAGATTCATTTCAATCTCGTTCCTTCCTTGCATGGCTATTGGAATTGCAACAATAACCGTTTCGGGAGTTGCATATGGTGCCCGCAACTGGAAGAACTTCGACATAACAATCAAGTACTCAACATTGCTGAGTCTGGCAATCACCCTTTCAATATGTGCGGTATTTTTCGTATTCGCTTATCCTCTTTGTGAAATATTCAATTTCCAGGCTGGAAACCTTGCACTGGTGGACAGGTCAGCTGAAGTATTGCAGATGTTTGTGTTCTATAACATTCTAATACCGTTTGGAGCAACAGCCGCATATACCTATCAGGGAGTCGGTTCGGGATTTAAGTCATTGTCACTGACAATCCTGAGGGAACTGGTATTGAGCATGGCCTTTGCATACATCATGGGAATCACATTGAATATGGGAATATTTGGAGTGTACTTGGGTGCAATCATCGGAATGAATGTGGGATCATTAATTGGTTTTATCTTTATTTGGATATTTAACTTGAAATTCAAAAGAGAATGTGAAAATATATCTTGATTTTGATTTAACCTTTAATTTTTTCTTTATATTGATTTTCCACTATAAGTTATATGACATTGTAAAATTGCAGTGATTAATTAGAAAAAATTTATAAATCTGAAAAACTCATAGTTAATCAGGTGATAATTATGGTAAAACCAATTGCCCCCACTCCTGTCTTTGAAGGAGATGCTTTAGACGATTTGATTAAGTATATGAAAAGACCATTAACCATGAAAGAAAAAGAGATAAATCAACGATTGAAAAATCATAGGGATGTTTCTTTAATTGGATTTGATTGAAAGTGTCTAAAAAAGTAATAATGAAAATTGAAATTCAATTTTCATTTTTTTAACTGATTTGTACATTGGTACTGAAGTTGTGTCATATTTTTTAGCTTTTCGTTTTAATTTTTCTGAATCATTTATAATTCCATATTTAAATTCGTTTTTTTGATAAAATTTTCTTGCATTACAATATGCATCAACAGTTATGAAACTTACACCAAGTCTTTTTGACATTTTTGTAATTATGATACATATTGAATCCAATATTTCGTTTCCCAATCCCATATTTTTAAATTTTTCATCAATTGCTAATCTACCAATTTTTATTGAGGGATAGTCTTTATAAACTCCCTTTTTACTTATTTTTCTGTATTCAACTTTATCTGCTAATATAAAGACATATCCTAGAATTTGGCTTTCGAAAATAGCAAGATAAGTAACGCTTAAATTTTGTTCTTGTTGTGTTAATGCATCATCTTTCAAAAAGTCATCCAAATCCTTCACACCACATGAGAATTCACTTAAGTCATGTTTTGGGGATAATTTTTCATAGTGATAGTTGTTAATTATATCTTTAGGTTTCATAATATTTCGTTATTTTTTATTATAAATAGTATTTTCGTTTTAATTAATCTAAATATTACTAATTTAGTTTTATAATCTTATTAAACATTAATTTAATAGTTATAAATAATTTAACATTATATTATCAATTTTTTAAAATAGAAATATTTTTATTATTGAATATCAAAGTATTAAATAATATTTTTCAAGGTGATAATCATGAAAAAATCATACGATGAAGAAGACATTGAAGTCAACAAGAGAAGAACCGACAAGGTTTTCTTTGAATCCACTTTGCTACAGCAAATTTCTGACGGAATTGATTTCTTGAGGGATGAAAGTAAGGAAATATTGGCTGAACTGGACATTAGCATATTGGAGGATGTTGACCTTCGTGAATTCGGTGAATCCACTTTAGACCAAATTTCAGACATTGCAGATGACCTTTCACAATTCAAGTCTGAAATCATTGATTCAGATGACTTTCCGGAAATCATCAAGGAATACTCCAATGATGCAAAAAAGGCATTGAACAGGGATGAAGACTATGTTAGAAGGGCACAAAGAAGACTTGACAGACAAGATTCAGGGGAATTGGTTGTTTTCTACAAGAGAAATGCAAGAATCCTCGAGCTTTGTGACAAGGCAATCAAGGTCAACCCTTCAAATGCGGAAGCATACTACCTTAAAGGCCGTGCACTAGTCAATCTGGACAAGTATCCTCAGGCTATTGAAGAATATATAAATTCCTTGGCTATTGAAGATAACACTAAGGTATGGATTGCAATCGCCAATGCAAACACGCTCAACGGTGATTATGACGATGCAATCAGTGTCTATGATTCCGTTTTAGAAAAAGATGAAAACTCATTTGATGCAATCAAGGGTAAGGCGCTCACATACTACGCATCTGAAGACTACAAAAAGGCAGATGAAGAGTTCAAAAAAGCAGATGCATTATATTCTCTTGACATTGCATCAAAAGAAATCTGGGACGAATGCCTGGAAAAGATTTAAACATTTTCCCTTGACTGTGCATTCAATGTATTATAGTAATATCCTTTAAGGGCAAGCAATTCCTCGTGAGTTCCTTGCTCAATTATTTTTCCATTTTCAATTACAATAATCTTGTCGGCATTTCTGATTGTTGACAGCCTATGTGCAATGATAAAACTTGTTTTTCCTTCCATCAATTTATCCATTGCCTTTTGAATCAGTTTTTCGGTTCTTGTGTCAACGCTTGAAGTTGCCTCATCCAAAATCAATACCTCTTTTTTTGAAAGAATGGTTCTGGCTATTGTGAGCAGTTGCTTTTGACCGTGGGAAATGTTATCCGTGTCCTCATTAAGTTCGCTTTCATATCCTTCAGGCAATTGCCTTATGAAATTGTCAGCATAAACCTGGCTTGCAGCATCCTTAATCTCCTCGCCTGTGGCGTCAAGGTTTCCGTATTGGATGTTCTTTGATATTGTGTCTGAAAACAGCCATGAGTCCTGTAGCACCATTCCTATAAGTGACCTTAAGCTGTGCTTGTCATATTCATCTATATCCATGCCATCAATTTTTATGGAACCTGAATCCAAGTCATAGAATCTCATGAGAAGCTTGACTATGGTTGTCTTTCCCGCTCCTGTCTCACCGACAATTGCAATTTTTTCTCCCTTCTTGACGTCAAAGGACAGGTTTTTGATGATCTTTTCGTTTGGAGTGTATGAGAAGCTCACATTTTCGAAAGTGATTCCATCCTTGATTTCGCTAATCTCATTACTTGATGGGTTTTCCTCATCCTCATACTCAAGGAACTCGAAAATACGTTCGCTTGCAGCCATTGCAGTCTGGATTTGGTTCATCACCCTTGTGATTTGCTGGATTGGTCTTGTGAAGCTTTGGGTGTATTGGAAAAATGCAAGTATGTCACCAACTGCAATCACCCTTTGAAGCACGAAAACTGCACCTAAAACCGCAACAACGACATATGTGAAGTTTGAAATGAAGTTCATCAATGGACCGTTCAGGCTTGAGTAGAACTGTGATTTCCACTCGTGGCTGAACCAGTTTTCATTGTCGCTTTCGAATTTTTCCATGGAAATATCTTCCTGGTTGAATGCACGGATTATGTCATGGCCTGTGAATGTCTCCTCGATTTGTCCGTTGAGAGAGCCCTTGAACTCAAGTTGTTTAAGGAAATATCTTTGCGAGAATTTTGTCATGAATCTGATGAGCAGGAATGCTATTGGAATGAGAATCACTGTTGCCAATGTCATCCAGATGTTGATGGAAAGCATCATCAGGAACACTCCAATTAGAGTGATTACTGCGGTTATCAGTTGGATGAAAGACTGTGTGATTCCATTTTGAAGGGAGTCGACATCGTTTGTAACTCTTGAGAGAATATCTCCTCTCTTGTTTTCCTCAACCTTGTCCATAGGAAGGTGCAAAATCTTTTCGATAAGCTTTTCCCTTAAGTCATAACTTATCTTGGTTGTCACCTCAATGAGGAATATGCTTTGCAGATATGAGAAGAGTGAGCTTACTGCATACAGGGCGACAACTATTGTCAAAAGGTCAATCAATGAATCGAAATCAATTGAGCCTGTGTTGTGGATGAGGTTATTTATCCCATCGTATATAAGTGTGGTCGCTTGACCTATAAGGAGCGGTGCGATGATGGTGAACGCAGTGGAAATGACTGCACAAACCACTGTCAGTATAAGCTTCCACTTGTGGTCTTTCAGTAGGGTTAGGATATTTCTAATTGCCCTTCTGTTGTCAACAGGCTTTTCAGGAGGTTTTCTTCTCAATGGCCTTGGGCTCATAGCAATGCCTCCATATAGTCAATCTGAATATTTGCAATTTCCTTATAGATTTCACAGCTTTCCACAAGCTCGTCATGTGTACCTCTGTCGACAATCTCTCCGTTGTCAACCACAAGAATCTCATCTGCATCCCTTATTGTTGAAATCCTTTGTGAAACGATTAGGATTGATGAGTCCTTAAGTTCCTTGAGGTTGTCCTTGATTTTCCTTTCGGTATTCATGTCAAGAGCTGAAAAGCAATCGTCAAAGAGGTAGAAGTCATGCTTGCCTATGATTCCTCTAGCTATTGAAAGGCGCTGCTTTTGACCTCCTGAGAAATTTGATCCTCCCTGTGTGACCTCTTCAGCCAAATCCTCAACGAAATCAACCTGTGAAAGATCCAATGCATTTTTGATTTCCTCATCGCTTGCATCGCTTTTTCCAATCTTCATGTTTGACCTGACGTCGCCCTGAAAGAGTATTGCCTTTTGAGGGGTGAAGCTTATTTTCTCCCTTAGACTTTTGAGATTGAATTTCTTGATGTTTTCACCGTCAATGAGAATTTCTCCTGAAGTTGGGTCCTGAAGACGTGGGATGAGATTCAAGATTGTTGACTTTCCGCTTCCGATCCCTCCAATGATTGCGGTTGTCTTGCCAGGTTTCAAGCTGAAGTTAATGTTTTTCAGGGTTTCCTTTTCGCTTCCGGGATACCTGTATGAAACGTCTCTGAATTCTATTGTCGAATTGGTTGAGATTTCTTCAATCTCACCGTCGGTTATTGTGATTTCGGTATTCAGAACTTCGCTGATACGCCTTCCTGAAACTAGAAATCTTGGAAGCATGATAAAAAAGCCTCCAATCATCAGGAATGATGTGACTATCTGTGTCGCATATTGGATGAAAGCGATGATGTCTCCTGTCAATATGCCGTTGTTAATCGCATCATATGCGCCGAAATAAAGAATCAGAACCACCATGATGTTCATAATCATTGTCATCAATGGTAGCATGATAAGTATTGTCTTGAACACGTAGATGTTGACGTCATAAAATTCCTTGTTCACCTTTTGAAACTTGTCCTCTTCAAAGTCCTGCCTTACAAATGCCTTGATTACCGGAATTCCGATGAGGATTTCCCTTGCGGTCTTGTTTATCCTGTCGATTATCTCCTGGGTAATCTTGAAGTAGGGAAGAACCCTTACCATGATTACAACCAGAAGGATTATCACTGCCACAAAGTTGACAAGAATGATCCATGATAGGTTGGTTTGAAGCTCAAACACCTTGATGATACTTCCAATTCCCAAAAGAGGAGCGAAAATAAGTGTTGTGAAAATGAATCCTAGGACTCCCTGAAGCTGGTTGACGTCGTTGGTTGTTCGTGTAATCAGTGATGAGCGTGAAATCTCGTTCAGCTCATGGTTTGAGAATTTAAGGACCTTGTTGTAGATTATCTTTCTCAAGTCCTTTGCATAGCCTGATGAGACCCTGCTTGAAAAATAGGACACTCCAACGGTTGCAAGAGCAGATATTGCAACCATCAGAAGCATTATTAATCCGGTATCTAGGATATACTGAAAGTTGGTGTTCTGAATACCAATGTTCACGATATTTGCTGTGTATTGTGGCAAGGTCAAGTCACAGTAAACCTGGATTAGAAGAAAGATGAAAATGAATAAGATTAGATGAATCTTATTTTGCATCGGTTTAAATAGTTTTTTCATTTGTTATCAAAATATTTCTTTATCCATACGTTAATATATATCTATTTATTTTCAATTTTAAAAATTGATTTTGTTTTGTAAAATTGCTTTTACTTTATAGTATTGCTTTTATATTGTAAGATTGCTTTTATAAGTTCTTTATATTTAATATTATTTATTTAATAAACTTTAAATACTAATTTAACCAATTATATTCATGAAAAAAATAGAATTAGGTAGATTAAATATTATTAAAGCAAATGACGAATTACTTTCAAATTTGGATTTTGATTGTGGTGATGAAGACCTTAATGAATTTCTTTTGAAAGATTCTTTTAAAAATATCAAAAACAAACTTTGCACTATATTTCTGTGTGTTTATCAGAGTCAAGTTGTGGGATTTTTTTCATTGTCCGCAGATTCAATTAAAGTCAATGATAAATTAGTTGTTAACTATCCTGATTATCCTGCGATTAAAATTGGTCGTTTAGCGGTTTCAAAGAATTTTCATAATTTGCATATTAGGTCTTTGATGATTTCATGGATTGTTGGTTTTTGCAGGAATTTAGGTGATGAAATCGGTGTTAGATTCATTTCTGTTGATGCATATAATAATGAAAAGACAATTAAATTCTATGAAAATAATTTTTTTGTAGAATTGGAATCAGTTATGAAGAAGAAAGGTAGAAGAAACATTCCAATGTATCGAGACATATGTGAAAAATTTAACATTATTGTGCAAGAATTCTCCGGCTTCTTTAAGCCGGGAGATGAATTGCACTTTTAAGGGGGTTTGTTGTATTTTTAGAATTTTTTTGTAAAATAAAAAAATATGCCGTATTACTTTCCAAATGCT
>NZ_JAGAXX010000070.1 GCF_017940815.1 Methanobrevibacter sp. | reverse complement strand
ACACAAATACACACCAAAATCAGTTGCAAAAACCGTATATCTAAATGTATTTTTAGGAGCCCTAATCATATCACAAGGATACTACTCAAAAACGGCCATACAACAATTATCTGAGAACTAAAAAATTCAGGCCCCTAAATATATTATAACGAAATTCGAGTGTAGTTATTATGGGTATAGGTTCATTTTTTAAAAGAGGTAAAAAGGAAAAGGAAGATGTTGTAGAGGAATGTCACATTGACATAAATGCTGATGACTGTGGCGGCTGTGAAAAGTGTGCAACAGCTTGTCCAAACAATGTCTTGCAGATTTTGGATGACAAATGTACTGTACGTGACGCACAGGTGTGCAAAAGCTGCAGAGTATGCGTTGCTATTTGTCCTAACGACTGCATTACAGTTAACTGATATTTTCACGAATTGTATCGATAAAGCTTCTGTCCTCAAGCTTTATTATTTTTGTAACTTTTTTTGATTTTCTTATTCTTAATGTGTCTCCGCTGAATATTTCAACAGGAAGGCCGTCATATAGAACGAATGATGTGGTTTCATCCCTGAGTTCCGTAATCTTGATGTCAACGATTGATTCATCTGACAATATTATGCTTCTGTTTATCACTGTATGTGGAGCTATTGGAGTCAATGTTATGATTTCCGCAGTCGGATCCACAATTGGTCCTCCGCAGGAGAGGTTGTAAGCGGTTGAGCCTGTAGGGGTGCATACAAGGATGCCGTCTGCTGTATAAGAATTGATTATTTTGCCGTTGACTATTGCATCGAATCTTACAACTCCGAATGTGTTTTTGGAGATTGCTATCTCATTCAATGATTCAGGTATTTCAATGGCCTCTCCTGAAGGCTTAATGATTTCCCCTTCAAGCATCATTCTCTCTTCGGTTGTATAGTTTCCATTGACAATGTCGTCTAAGGCATTTTCGATATTTTCAGGATTGATTTCAGTCAGATAGCCTAATGTTCCGGTATTTATTCCAATTATCGGTTTTTCATCTGCCAATCTTGAGGTCTTAAGTAATGTGCCGTCCCCTCCGATTGAAAAGATGATGTCACAATCTTTAATGTCATCAGTTATTTCTATATCGTGGCTCTTGGCTAAATCAATAAGTTTCTCTTTTGTTTTTTTAGCTATTTGCTTAAAATCATCGCTGTTGATAAATATCTTCATAGAATATAATATGATGCTGATTTCTAATAAGTTTTTACAGTCAATATTCTTGAAAGTGGCTTCGATAATATTGATGGTTGTTAATATTCAATTAATTAAAATTAGGATGTCTTTAAGATAATTGAAGTAAATAATAAAAAAAGAAATAATGAAATAGGAAATCTACATCAAACTATAATTTTAGTTCAGTTGCATCGATTACTTGGATTTCCATATTTTCAATAAACTCAGCACTTTCAGCGCCAAAGCTTTGGAAATGTGGTGAAGCCATGTGTTTTTGCAATGCTTGTGGGGATTCCCATTTTTCAACAAAGGTCAATATGTCACTATCGTCGGTTGACTGCAATAGTTGATAGTCAATATTACCTTCCTCGGATAATGTAGTTTCAATCAAATCTTTTGAAATTTCTATGATTGTGTCAACACAACCTTTCTTTGGTGTAACTTTTGCTAAAACAACTATGAAACTCATATTTTTCACCTAAATAATAGTTTTTAAGTTATTATACTTAAATTAAATAGGTGATTGTAAGTTATTTCTTACAAATTCTATTGTGATTAAATTTTTTTAGAGTTATTTGTCTTGAAGATTTCTTACGAAAAATAATTTTTCATAAACTACATTAATTATAAAACAAATAAATTAAAATAGTAAAAAAATTTTGGAGAAAAATAATGATATATTCAACAGAAATTGAAAATATGTGTCCTGTTCGCAAGGGTGCTAATCATGGACCTGCTCCAATACCTGAAGAGGGTAGATGGGTTAAAGCTAAAGAAATCTCCGACATTTCCGGTTTTACCCATGGTATCGGATGGTGTGCACCACAACAAGGATGTTGCAAATTAACATTAAACGTTAAAGATGGTATCATCGAGGAAGCATTGGTTGAAACCTTGGGATGCTCCGGAATGACTCACTCTGCTGCAATGGCTGGTGAGATATTGGTTGGAAAAACCATTTTGGAAGCATTGAACACAGACCTTGTTTGTGACGCAATCAACACTGCAATGCGTGAATTATTCTTACAAATCGTCTACGGAAGAACTCAATCTGCATTCTCAGAAGGAGGACTTCAAATAGGTGCTGGACTTGAAGACTTAGGAAAAGGCCACAGAAGCCAAGTTGGAACAATATATTCCACAAAAGAAAAAGGTCCAAGATACCTAGAGCTCACTGAAGGTTACATTACCGAAATCGGGCTTGATGAAGATAATGAAATTATAGGTTACAAATACATCAATTTAGGTGTAATGTTGGATGCTATCAAAGAGGGCGTTGACCCAATGGAAGCTATTGAAAAGGCTACCGGTCAATACGGTCGTTTTGATGATGCAGTCAAAAAAATAGATCCAAGGAGTGAATAAGATGAGCTTGTTTGAAAGTTATGAAAGAAGGATTGACCAAATCACTCCGGTCTTGGAACAGTATGGAATCAAAGACCTTGAGGAAGCAAAACAAATCTGTCTCGACAAAGGTTTTGACCCATATGAAATCGTTAAGGGAGTTCAACCAATCTGCTTTGAAAACGCCTGCTGGGCATACATTTTAGGAGCTGCAATTGCAATCAAGCAAGGATGCACAAAAGCGTCAGATGCTGCAAAGGCTATCGGTGAAGGGCTTCAGGCATTCTGTATTCCTGGAAGTGTTGCCGATGACAGAAAAGTGGGTTTAGGTCATGGTAACTTGGCATCAATGCTTTTAAGTGATGAAAGTGAATGTTTCGCTTTCCTTGCAGGACACGAAAGTTTCGCAGCAGCGGAAGGAGCAATCGGTATTGCAAACTCTGCAAATGAAGTTCGTGAAAAACCTTTACGCGTAATATTGAACGGTCTCGGAAAAGACGCTGCATTAATCATTTCAAGAATCAACGGTTTCACTTACGTGCAAACCGAGTTCGATTACTTCACAGGTGAAGTTAAAGTTGTACGTGAAAAGGCATATTCCGATGGTGAAAGGGCAAAAGTTAGATGCTACGGTGCAGATGACGTGCGTGAAGGTGTAGCAATCATGCACTTGGAAGGAGTTGACGTGTCAATCACAGGTAACTCAACCAACCCTACACGTTTCCAACACCCTGTTGCAGGAACCTACAAGAAGGAATGCATCTTACAAGGCAAAAAATACTTCTCCGTCGCTTCAGGTGGAGGTACCGGAAGAACCTTGCATCCAGACAATATGGCTGCAGGACCTGCTTCATACGGTATGACTGACACTCTCGGTAGAATGCACTCCGACGCACAGTTTGCAGGATCATCCTCCGTACCGGCTCACGTGGAAATGATGGGATTAATCGGTATGGGAAACAATCCTATGGTCGGTGCAAGTGTGGCAGTTGCTGTAGCGGTTGAAAAGGCAATGAAATAAGGGAACTTTTCCCTTAAATTATTTTTTTGGAGAAAATCATGGTAGATGCAGGTTGGGATGAAGAGAGAGTTCTATTCACTCCATTGACTTTATATATGGAATATATCAATTTGAAGTATGATGCATTTTTAAAGGAAAAGTTAAAGGACTTGGACTTGACTACAGGGGATTTGACTTATCTGATAAACATCTTTTACCATGATAAACTTTCACAAAGGCAACTGGCTGACATATTATATGTCTCTGAAGCTAATGTGGCTAAAATCGTTAAGAGATTGGAGAAAAAAGGCTACATTGAAAGGGTGCCTGATGAGGCAAATAAAAGTAGAAAAATTCTTAACTTGACTCAGAAGGGCAAATTGACAACTTATTCTTTAATCAAGATTACTTATGAATGGGAAACCAAGATTACCAATGGCTTTTCTGAAGAGCAGGTAAGCAACTTAAAGAAGATTCTTTATGAATTGACTCAAAATTCAGCTGATTTTTAGGTGATATGATGAATACAATGTGGGGACTAGCAGTAAGGGGAATATGTGAATACAATGGTAAGATATTACTTTTGAAAGTCAGGTCAAAATCAGCTCATGACGCTGGAAAATGGGAAATCCCTGGAGGCAAGGTCAAAAAATGCGAATACTTTGACAATGCGCTTAAAAGGGAATATCTTGAAGAGACAGGACTTGAAATTGATGTTGATGAGCTGTACAATGTTGTGAGAAACGACTACACTGCCTGTAAAACATCCGAACAGGTAAAATCAATCCAACTGATTATGAAAGTGACTTGTGTTAGCGATGAGGTAAAAATCAGCGAAGAGCATGACGAATACGGTTGGTTTACCCGTGATGAAGTCGATGAAATGATTAATGATGGGCTGTTGACAAAACCTGCTGTCAATGCATTTACAAAAAATTAAAAAAAATATGTGACTAATTGTCACATTATTTCTGTTTTTTAATTAGCACTATCACTAAAACTATTATTAGCACGATTAACAATATGTATACAGGATTTCCTGTTTTTATATTCGCATCAATCTGATGATTTTTGAATGCTTTTTCATCTGAAAATTTATCATTATTTGTTTCAATATTTGAAGTGTTGTCTGTTTTGTTAATTGTTTTATTTGCACTGTTGTCTGCATCAGTTTTGTTTGAAATTGTTTGATTATTGGAATTCGTGTTATTTTCTATTTTTTCGGTTGAATTTTCATTGTCGGTTTCATTATTTTCTTGCGGTTTATTGAACAACTGGATTTTAAAGCCCCACAGGTCCTTGTGGGTAGGATCGGCATTCTTAAATCCCAAAAAGTCAAATATCCTGTATGTTGTTTCGTTTAGCCATTGGATATTTCCGGTATTGTTTATGCGGTAGCCGTTGTTGTATAGATTAACTGCCTCCCTGTTGTAGGAGTATGTCAACTTTTCCGTGTTTCCGGCATTCTTGTAAAGATCCCATACATATGACTGTACAAATATTGAGCTTGGAATGTTGGGATAATTCTTGTTTGAATTTAGAAGATCGTCATAATGATTGTAGAACAGAATCTTCAAATATTCTCCAATAGGAGCCTTGTCCGCAAAGTACCAATGTCCCACAACGGTTTCGGTATCATTTGCATCAACTGCATAATATGTGTCGTTCCAAAATGATGGGTGGGTTTTTGAGTCCTTTGTTTGAATGTATCCTCCGTCTTGGATTGCATAGGCATTGTATCCGTTGCTCATGGTTACGTTGTTGAAACTCCCTGTATCTGATGTGTAGGGAATTCTTTCGCCGTTTTCATTGAAATAATAGTCTTTGGTGTTAATGTATTTGGTGTCGTTGATATCTGTGTTGTGAGTGTTTTTAACTGTTTCATTTTCCGCCGAAACGGATGCTATAGTTATAAAAATCAAAATTAAAAAAATTAAAATGCTTTTAAATTTCAATTTTATCACCTCTTTTTAATATTAATAAGATATCTTAATACCTTATTAAGTCTAATTTTGAATTATAGACTTTAAAAAGAGGATTAATTGATTAATTGTTAATATTGAACTAAACAGTTAAGGCTGGATTTGATATACGCATTTTTCATCGCCCATTGAGTAGCACATGATCTCATCAATATTCAAATCGAAATTGAAAAACATGCTGAATAGCTTTTCAAGCATTCCCTTTTCAAGATAACAACTTGGTGTTCCTGATTTTGCCAAATCCTTGGATTCGAAACAGTTGACACAGGTTATTTCAATGTTGTTGTCTATATTGAAGGATAATTCTCCTAAGTTGTTTTTAAGCCAATATTTTGAAATGTTTTTGGTGAATATGTCAAGGTCCTCATGTTGCAATTGTGCAAATAGGTATTCTCCAATGTGGTTGCCGATCTTTTGAAGAACCGGTGTTATGTCCATTCCGAATTCCATAAGCATAGACTTGAATGTCTGTGTCAGGAGTATCACATATTCGATGTCTCCCTTTTCAATGAACTCGTCAATCATTAATTTGGTTTGCTCTTTCTTGATTATTTTTGTTTTGTTTGTATCGATTGAACCTAAAAAATCTGCATTCAGGTAGAATATTTTTTTTCTGTTGTCAGTAGGATCTGCCTTGTATTTTACAATGCCTTCCTTTCTTAAATCCCTTAAATGCATTGAAACGCTTGCTTTTGATTTTGAGGTGTTCTCTACAATGTCCTCAAAATTCATTTCATCATGCCTCAACAGTTCTAGAATTTCATATTTCGCTGGACTTTTGATAATGTCAATGTCTATCAAAGGTGAATCAGTTTTATGTTCATTCAATATAATTTGTATTGGGTTTGAGGTAGTCATAATTAGCCTCCTTAAATTAAAACTACTTTCAAATTTCAGGTTTTGAATTTATATTTAATCTTTAATTATATATAAAACTATGCTTTGTGCCTTAAAATTAGTTTACATTAATCTTAACAGTTAAAATAAGAAATTAGAAAAATTTAGTTAAAACTAAACTTAATGAAACAGTCTAATCAATTAATGGTATGGTTTTTTCAAAGAGGGTTGATAAAAAAATAGGGGGTAAATAGTCATGATGACTATTCTAAGTTTAACAATTTTGCAGCATTGTCGTATAAAATTTGTGACCTTTCCTCGTCGGTCAAATCGATTTTGTTGAAGTATTCCATTTCGCTGTCTGATTCCCACATTGGATAATCTGTACCCCAAAGAACCCTATCAGTTCCGTAGGCATGAATCAAGTCGTATGCCTCTTCAGGAGTCAATTCGTATAAGCTGGAGCTTAAGTCAACATAGAGGTTAGGTGTTCCGGCTAGCTTTTCGGTGGCTTCCTTCCATACGCTCCATCCCGCAAAGTGTGCGCCGATGAATGGAATTTCAGGAAACTTGTCTAAAAATGGTTTAATTTGCTCAGGATTGGAATAGTTGTATCTGAAATCTCCGCAGTGAACAAGCATTGGGACTCCTCCTTCACGAACCACCTCACCGATTTTGTATGCACGTTCCTCATTCATGGCAAATAATTGGAAATCAGGGTGCAATTTCACTCCCTTAAGACCTAGCTCAATCAGATAATCGAAATCACCTTGTATGTCCTCACTGTCAGGATGCAATGTGCCGAAACCTGTAAATAAATCCGGATTTGAATTAACAGTTTCTGCAATGAATTCGTTGATTGACTTGACCTGCTTTGGAGTGGTTGCAACTGAATGGACAAGGTAATGTGTTACTCCAACTTTTGCACCGTCCTTAAGCATTCCTTCGACTTTACCGTTCAGGGACATGTCCAAGTCATAGAAATCTCTAATTCCGATTACCGCTCTGTCTGCAATTTTTTCAGGGTAAATGTGACAATGTGCATTTATAATTTTTTGCATGAAATTAAACCACCTTTAATAATATAGTTAATATTTTTGATTTTTATTAATAAAATATTTAATTATTTAAATAAATAATATGTATTATGCCTGTTCAAAGATGTCCAAAATGCAACAAGATATTGTCTCCACAGGAATCCGTTTGCGCAAATTGTGGGGCCAGCGTTAATAATCATGATATTGGAAGAATTAATTCCATATATCACACAAGCAACATATCCACATTGCTGTTTCTGCTGATCTTTTTTATTGTAGCCTTAATATATGGATTCATGGGTATTGTGCCAGCAATTATTGTCGCTGTGGTTTTAATAGCATTTTTGGTCTATACAAGATTTATAAAAGGTTAATATAAATTTTCACCTGAATAAATGTTTTCTTCAGTGTAGATTCTAATCAGCCTGTCAACCAAATCATCATACATCAACCTATGGCCAACAGCTCCGCCGTGAGGAGTATTGACATTGTTCAAGGATTTGTCTGCAAATTCTCCGCAATTGTTGATGATGTACCACATTCCATGAGGGGTGTATATGAACAGTTCACCTTCCCCATTTTTTGCACCGTTCTTGTAGCTGTCCTGAGGGTCGTATATTTTAGTTGAGTGTACTGCAAGTCTTGATAGGTCCTGTTCTGGTCTTGTTCCTGTCTTTTCAAATAGCAATTTCAACCATTCATATGACTTGTCTATCAGATTTGCCTTTTTGATAGGGTCTGCAAATGCCTCCTTGACCTTGTTCTGTCTTTTTTCCAATGTGTTTGTGATTCCAAGGATTTCCTCAACTTTTGCAACATCTTTTTCAAGGCATCTCCATCCTTCAGGCCTTCCTGTAACCTGAACATTTCCCTCTACGAAATCCATTCTTTTGAATTTCCTGAAATAGGGCTTGACCTTTTCAAACTCCTCATCCGGAATCTTCTTGTTTAACCCGTAGATGTATCCATATTCATTAGCATCATAACATTTTGTTTCAAGTTTCAATTCATCATCTGCCATATTATCAACTCGTATATAGTATAATATTAATCAACTATTAAGATATAAATTATTTCATTATTAAACAAATTTTATTATTTCATTGACTTTAATAATCTTTTTATAAAATTAATGATTATTTTTAATAATTTTAACACATTTTTTTTGACTTAGAAAGTTATTTTTATATAAAAAACTAATATTAAGATATGGTAAAAGTAAGTATTTTAGGATCAACTGGAATTATAGGAAAAAATGTGGCATTCACGTTGGCACGTGAAGATACAGTTGATGAAATTGTTATGTTTTCAAGACCTAAAAGTCTTGATAAAGCCAAAGGTGAAACTTATGACATGTACGATGCACTGGCTGCACGTGACATTGATTGTAAGTTGACTCCTACATCAGATTTTAATGATCTTGCCGGTTCCTCAATTGTTCTTATCGCTGCGGGAATTCACAGGGAAAAGGGCATGAAAAGATTGGATTTGGCAATTCCAAATGCGGAAATTGTAAGCTATTACTCTAAAAAGATAGCTGAACATGCTCCCGATTCAATTATATTGGTTGCAACCAACCCAGTGGACGTTATGACTACAATTGCTCTCAAGGCATCTGGCTTTAAGAAGAGCAAGGTCATTGGTGTTGGAAACCATTTAGATTCATTAAGGTTAAAAAATTATTTTTCAAGACAAATAGATATTAACAGTTCTGAAGTCCACACAAGGGTCATCGGTGAGCATGGTGATCACATGGTGCCTCTTTTAAGTTCAACAACAATTGGTGGTATTCCATTGAAATATTTCGTTGAATATGTAGATTTAGACATCAGAGGACTGGTAGAACAACTCAAAAACGCAGGTAATACAATAATATCCAAAAAAGGCGCAACAGAATATGGCCCAGCATTCGCTATTTCTAACTTAATGTCAACAATCATTACTGATTCTCATAAAGTGTTGACTGTTAGTAGCTATCTTGATGGTGAAATTGAGAGAGTTGAAGATGTTTCATTGGGCGTTCCGGCCGTAATTTCAAAGAAAGGTGTTGCAATGATTGTTCCGATTCATATGAACGACATTGAAAAGACAGAGTTCTTTGCGGCTGCAAATACAGTTAGGGAAGCTACTGATGAAGTCTTATCTCACCTTGATTTATAGGTGTTTATATGGATATTATTAAAAAATGGACAGAGTCTAGTCTTATTTTAAAAATTATCATTGGTTTAGTAATTGGAGCTACATTAGGTGTTTTAGTTCCAAAGTGGTCGATTATTGGTTTTCCTGGAGAACTATTTGTAACTGCCCTTAAATCAGTTGCTCCTATTTTGGTATTTGTTTTGGTGTCTTCCGCTATTTCCAAGGCAAGATCCGGAATCGGTTCCAGATATAAGACAGTAATAGTATTGTACATTTTCAGTACATTTCTCTCAGCATTGGTTGCGGTAATCGGAAGTTACTTGTTCCCAGTTTTCATTCATTTGTCTGCGGCAAGTACTCAGACTGCTCCTGGTGCTCTTCAGGATGTTATAACAAACATGATTTTAGGCATATTTGCAAATCCTATACAGTCATTGGCTGAAGGACAATATTTAGGAATCCTCTTTTGGTCAATCATGTTGGGTATTGCATTGAAAAACGTTGCAAGTGACAGTACAAAGGACCTTGTTAAGGATTTTGCTGATGCAATCACAAGAATTGTGCGTGGAATCATTCAGTTTGCACCGATTGGTATCATGGGTTTGGTATTCACTTCCGTTTCTGAAAGCGGTTTAGGAATATTTACCCAATACGGTCAATTGATTCTATTGCTTGTTGGATGTATAGCTTTCGTTGCTTTCATAACCGATCCACTCATTTCAGCTGTTGCATTAAGACGCAACCCTTACCCATTGGTTTTGACCTGTCTGAGGGAAAGCGGTATTACAGCATTCTTCTCAAGAAGTTCAGCGGCAAACATTCCGGTCAATATGGGATTGTGTGAAAAGCTTGGAATCGATAGGGATTTCTTCTCAATCAGTATCCCATTAGGTTCCACAATCAACATGGAAGGTGCGGCCATTACAATTACTGTAATGACCCTTGCAACCTGCTACACAATAGGACTTGATGTGCCTTTACCAATTGCATTAGTATTGTGCGGTATTTCAACATTGGCAGCATGTGGAGCTTCAGGTGTTGCTGGAGGATCATTACTGCTCATTCCTATGGCATGTTCCCTATTTGGTATAGGTCAGGACATATCCATGCAGGTTGTTGCAGTTGGTTTCATCATTGGAGTTATTCAGGACTCATGTGAAACTGCACTTAACTCAGCGGGTGATGCTTTGTTCACTGCCACTGCGGAGTATTACAATAGGCTTAAATCTGGAGAGCCTATGAACTATTTAGGTGAATTTGCAAAAAGGTGATTGAATGAAATTGGTTGTCCAAAGGGTAACTTCAGCAAGTGTTGAAGTGGAAGATGAAATTGTTGGTGAAATTGAAGACGGTTTGATGGTTCTTGTTGGCTTTGGCCAAAATGACACAACCAGGGAAGCTGATTATTTGGCAGGCAAACTTGCAAAGCTAAGAATTTTTGAGGATGAAAACGGACGAATGAACAAGTCTGTTAAAGATATTGGGGGCAAGTTATTGCTGGTTCCTCAATTTACATTATATGCTCATACCAAAAAGAATAGACCTTCATTTCACAAGGCATTATCTCCCGACAGGGCAACCGAATTATTTGATTACTTTACAGACAAATGCAGTGAGCTAATCGATGTAGAAACAGGTGAATTTGGTGCATTCATGAAAGTCAGCTTATTGAATAATGGGCCAGTCACCATTTTACTTGAAAAAGAATTTGAATAATAACAAGTTAAATACAAATATTTAAAAACATTTACTTCTAAATATATTTTTACTAATAATATGGGGAAGTAAATTAAATGCCTATTGAAAATTCAAAAGCGCAGGAGATTAAACGACTAACCACTCCTTTAACTTTTAAAGATTCACATGCCTATGATGATAATGGCAATAAGATTAATTGTGTTGAGACAATTAATGATGTTAGATATATCCTAGAGCCAAAAGAAGGCATTTTATCTGATGATGAGATTTTAAAATATGCTCCTAAGTCCAAGGCCGCTTCAAAAGTGAGATTAAAAAGAGGTTTGGGAAATTCATCAGACGTACTGCTTATTCATGATTCCCTTCCATGGGTTTTAGGATCGTTTTATATTATATTAGCATGCGTTTCCGTTCCGGTTTTTTTTAGTGGAAACAGGTTCGGGATGTTGTTAATACTGATTTTAGTGATTATTCCTCTAATCTATTTATATCGCATTTTCAATTTGAATAGTTATATTGGAGTTCAAGCAAATAAGCCTGCAAGTGTTAAACCTCAGGAGAATGTTCAAAGAACTATTGAAAGTCCTTTTAGTGAATCAGTTTCCGATTTTGGTGTTGGTTCACTTAAAAGATATGAGAAGGAGATCAATAACCTGAAGGTTTTATTTGACGTTAAGGAAAGTGCAGTTAGGGATTTAATTGAAAAAAGATTTGCTCCTCCACAGATAACTTATGACAAGTTCATTGCAATAATCGACTCTTCACACAAGCTCTTCTATAAACAGGCTGATGCAGCATCAAATATCATTAACCTTGCCGCTGAAGACACTCCGAGAGTTCAAGGTGAAATTGAAAACAAGATCAGTGCAATGCATACGATTATAGACCAAATTGAAAAGTTAACCAATGAACTGGTTATCAACATTAGCAATGAGACCGGTTCTGATGATGATGTAAAAGGATTATTAGATGATATGGAAAGCTTAATAGATTCTGTTAAGGAATATTAGGGTGGTATGATGACTAAAAATTGTCCAAATTGTGGAAAACAATTGCCTGATGATGCCAAATTCTGTATGGATTGCGGCCATAGTTTTGAAACTGTGAGCAAATCCTCTCTGGATGGTATTATGAAAAACGGCAAAATATTCATTGTCATAATAGCGATTGTTGTTATTTTGGGATTGCTTGTCATTGCCATGACCGGTAATAATGACAATTCAAATGTAGAAAGCACCACAGATGATGCGGACCATGTGACTTTGACCATAACTGAAGTTAGTGGTTGGGATTCATCAAGCGGTAAAAAAAGCTACACATTATATACTCAAGCATTATTTAGCAAGGTTCCTGATGATATGAATGGATATCTCATCAAAACAACTTATTTTGATAAGAATGGTACACAGATAGGTCAGGAAACCGAAAAATTGAATCAGGTTTATTATGATTCAAATTATGCAATAAGCTTTGGTCATTATACAACATACAAGTTGCCTGACCCTGACCATGTGACTGTTGAAATTATTAAGGACGGTAAGACCGTTGACAATTACACTGAAAAGATAGATACTAATAAAATAAAATACTTAAATTAATAGGTGATAACATGGCTGAATTTTCACTTGATGTAGATGAAATAAAAAAAGATGTTGAAACAACCCTTAAAGAGGAAGAAGAAAAATTAGAAAACTCAAATTTAAAAGACAAAGCGCAAGGAAATGCTACTGCAATATTTGAAGCTAATTTGGATAATCCTCAAGAAAGAGAAAGTATCTTAAAACCATTGGATGATTTTGGTTTAAATGAGATGTCAAGATCTGCAGCCCACAATGAAATATTGGCTACCAGATTTGTCGATTTGACAAAAGGGGGCAAGGATGCAGACAATATTAGTGAGAAATTACTTGAGCTAAATCGTCAGATGAAGGATTTGGACCCAAGTAAGGTGGACTTTGCAAAGAAAGGTGTTTTGGGAAACATAATGAATCCTGTCAGGAAATACTTTGCAAAATATGAAAAGGCTGAAGTTGCAATTTCCGAAATCGTCGAATCTCTTGATAAAAGTACTAAAGTATTGCAGAATGACAATACAACATTATTAAATGAAGAAAACTACTTAAGGCAAGTTACAAACAAGCTTTTAGCAGATATAGAACTTGGTAAGCAAATGGATGCATCTATTGAAGCTCAAATTCAGACTGCCGAAATCGAAGGTGTCGATGAGGAAAAAATCGCATTTGTTCGTGAGGAAATCCTATTCCCATTAAGACAGAGAATAATGGACATGCAACAAATGATAGTTGTAAACCAGCAAGGAATCGTTTCACTTAATGTTATAAGACGTAACAACAAAGAATTGATTCGTGGAGTAAAAAGAGCTCAAAACGTAACAGTTTCCGCTTTAAGAACTGGTGTTATGGTTGCAAGTGCATTGTATGATCAAAAAATTGTCATGGAAAAAATCAATATATTGAATAAGACAACAGAAAACATCATAGAATCCACTTCACGCATGCTTAAGGAGCAAGGAAGTGAAATTCAAAAGCACAGTGCTGAAACAATGATTTCTCCAGATGTCCTAAAAGCTTCATTTGCCGATGCTATTCAAGCTATTGAAGACGTAAGCACTTACAAGGAACAAGCTTTACCACAAATGAAAGAAACTATTCAAATGTTTTCAGATATGGCTGACAATGGCCAAAAAGTTATTGCAAAGATTGAAACAAGCAACGACAATCTACTTAATTAAAAACACTCTTTAGGTTAATTATGAACGCAGCTGAAAAAATTAAAAGGTCATGGTGGGTAATCCTATCGTTCATATTCATGTTAAACGGGTTTGGATTTGTATACATAGGTCTTAAAAACAACAATAATAATTGGATTTTAGAGGGCTTAACCTATGAAATCCCATGGATTATTGGTCTCCTAACAGTGTTTGACGATCCGATTCTTGAAGGAATAGTGGCGATTGGGTTGATTTTATGGGTAGTGTCAATTATCCGCTCCTTTTGGCTTGCAATTAAACTTGCTGATGTATATGACAATGAGGACAAATACACCGTTAGGCCGGTAGTCATGGCTAATCATGATAACCCGAAGAAAAACGACAACACCAAAACAAATATAGGCTGCTGCTTGTGCCTAATTGCAATATTTATCGTATTTGTCATTGTTGCACATTAATTAAAAATGCTGGATGAAATTTGCCATGTATTTTACATTCAGCAATTCCTTTTTTTTAAAATTTTCAATGTATGCTAATTATTTTTAATAGCTTTGACAAATATTATACCATGTTTAGAAAAATGAGAAGGCAAGGCCAGATGCTTTCTGAAGATGAATGCATTGAAATACTGAAAAATGAGCCACGGGGGGTTTTAGCCCTTTTGGGTGATTATGATTATCCTTATGCTCTTCCGATGAGCCATGTATATGTAGACGGCAAGATCTACTTTCATGGAGCAATGACCGGACATAAGAATGATGCGGTTGAAAGTCACGACAAGGCATCCTACTGCGTCATGGATAATGGCGTTAGAAATGAGGAAGACGATTGGTCATATATTTTTAAAAGTGTAATAGTTTTTGGTCGGATAACAACATTGTCCGATGATGATGAAAAAATAGAGAAGTTGACATATTTGGGGGATAAATTTTTCCCGACCCATGAGGAAACTGTTAATGAAATCAAAAAATTATTACATCGAACTGAGGTCTTTGAGCTGTCAATTGAACACATTTCAGGAAAAATAGTTAAGGAAAAATAAAATCGGTTAATTGTCTTTATTTTTTTATTTTTTTTATTAAATATCTTATTTTTTATTGTAATCATTGATTATTAAATGTTTTTATCTTAAATAAGTTTAAATTATATGTTATTTCATATAATAAAAATTTTAATCATTATTTTCATTTTGTTACAGTTTTATATCTTTAAATATTATCTTAATAAAGAATTCTTTTTTATAACCTTATTTAAATAATCAATTTATTAATTTAAAATTTTAATTATTTTTTAAACTTATTTTTAAAAATTAAAGAATTTTAAAAGGATTTGGCAAATAAAAAGGTTTATATAAGATTTTTTAAATAAATTATCTTGTAGTGGGATTAAGTTCCCATGAGATTTAAAAAATAATAATTAGGAGGTAAATTATTTTGAATAAACAATTATTAATCACTTTGTTATTAGCATTGGTTGTTGTTTTTTCAATTAGTGCTGTTTGCGCAAGTGAGATAAATGTTACAGATTCATATTCAACTACTTCAGATGAATTGATTTCACTTGACAGTGACGGTTCCTCACAGGAAGTGCAAGAATCAACCGTTGTTGATGATACATCAGACAATGTTCTCGAATCTGAAAATTCAAATATTTTATCAACTAACTCTGATGAAAAGAGTAATGTTTTAACAAGTGATAAAAACGATTCAATAGCAAATGATACTAAAATTGATCCATCTAAGACTATCACTTCTAAAGATGTTACAAAGTATTACAAAGGAAGTACACAATATACCGCTACCTTTTTGGATAACTATGGTAAGGCATTATCTAACACCAATGTTAAGATAACTGTAAATGGCCAAAGTTACACTAAAAAGACTGACAGTGCCGGTAGAATCTCTATGAGTATAAATCTTAAACCAGGAACTTACACTGTTGCTGCAACTAATCCAGCAACCGGGTACACCTTAAAGACCACTTTCAAAATATTATCTACAATAACTGCTAGTGATATTAGTAAAGTGTATACTGATAGTAAGAAATTCAAGGCAAAATTTTTAAATAGCAATGGTCAGGCATTAGCTAAAAAGACCATCAAGTTCAAGATTGACGGTAAAAAATACAAAGTTAAAACTAATGCTAAAGGTGTTGCTAAACTGTCATTAAAGACTCTTAAAAAAGGTACTTATAAAATTACTTCATATAATACTGACGGTTTGAAAATAGTTAATACAGTTAAGGTTGTTAAATCAACTTCCACTACCTTAACCGCTAGTGATTACACTTTCCTTACTAGTGACTCAAAAGTCATTCAGGTAAAGTTACTCAATAAATTTGGTTACGCTCCTGGTAAAGGTAAACAAATCAAATTTAAAATAGACGGTAAGACATATAAATCTAATACTAATTCCAAAGGTATTGCTCAGCTTAAATTGCCTTCACTTAAAGCAGGCATTTATAATGTAAAATATAAATTTGCAAAAACCAGCTTTTATGCCGCTTCAAGTACTAAAAGTAAAGTCACTGTTATACCAAGTAAAACTCCGACTTTCACTGTAATAAGTACTACAACATTCGGTAAAGGTGCAGGTACACAATTTAAGGTAGCATTAAAATCAGGAACTGTTCCATTGGCAAGCAAGCAAGTCACCCTAACTTTAAATGGCGTTTCTTACACTAAGACAACTGACGCTAACGGTATGGTTTCACTTCCGATTAATTTGGATATAGGCAAATATACAATCAAGTATACCAACAAGGCCGAAGCTAAAATTAATTCCATAAGTAAATCAACTGAAATAACAGTTAAAGAGAGAACTCCATCAAAAATTAGTTGGGCAAGTGCAACTTCATTCAATCAAGGAACAAATTCCCTAAAAGTGACATTAGTTAACTCAGAAAATAAAGCTATTTCTGGCCAAACAGTTAAATTAACTGTTAACTCAAAAACATACACAGCAACCACCTCCGGTGGATCCGCTACATTTAATGTTAATTTAGTGCCAGGAAACTATACTGTAAACTATAACTTTGGAGGCAGCAATGATTATACCGGATGCTCTGGCAGTACTAAAATTTCAGTAATCAAGACTCCTACTATATCCATAAAGAATATTATTGCAGGAGCAACTTCACTGAAAAATTATTATGCAAATAATAATAAAGTGCCAAGCACTGTTACCACTGGTGGAATTACATTCACCACCCCTGAATTCTTATATTTAATGGGTAGAGCAATTGAAGAGTTAGGTAATTCAAAAACTAATGATATACCAATCATTTATGGAGTGACTGCTCCGTCTTCTCCTTCAGGAGATGACATTAATGCAAATCTCTATAAGAATGATTTTGTCAAATTAGCTACAAATGTTGCTAATTTCATTAGTACCAATAAACAGGCTCCAGCTTATGGAAGTTCTGCTGTTGGTAAGGTTATCTATTCTGAACTTGTGGATTCATTTTCAAGAATTTTAGCATTCTATCCTGGTAATAACAATAAGTTGCCAAATTATGTAACAATCAAATATGGTTCATCAACCCCATCAGGTTCTCAATCTGGTACCGGATTAAATGAGGATAATACTGTTAAAGATTTATCAATTTATCTTAAATCTACTACAAATTGTCAAGTAGGTAATGCAGCTATTAAAAAGGTTGTCGATTCAGTAACTAATAGATTAACCACTGCATCAGCTAAGGCTACTGCAATATATAACTATGTAAGAGACCATATCTCATATAGTTTCTATTACAACACCAAATATGGTGCGGCTGGAACATTGTCCTCTGGAACTGGTAATTGTGTAGACCAAGCTCATTTACTTGTAGCTATGTTTAGAACTGCGGATCTTCCTGCTAGATATGTTCACGGAACATGTAAATTCTCAAGTGGAAGTACCTATGGGCATGTATGGGCTCAAGTGTTAATTGATGGAAAATGGACTGTAGCAGACCCTACCAGTTCAAGAAATTCATTAGGAAGTATAGCTAATTGGAATACGAAATCATTTAGCCTCAACGGTATTTACGCAGGCATTTCATTCTAATTACTATCCTTACTTTTTTCTTTTTTTT
>NZ_JAGAXX010000069.1 GCF_017940815.1 Methanobrevibacter sp. | reverse complement strand
ACTTATTTAAGTAATTTACTATTTTTTAATTGTTTATTTTGAAATTAAAGAAAAATTAGAACGAATTTTCATCGAAGTGAAATTTCAAGTGTAAAAAAATAAAATTTGAAAGAAGCCTATGAAATTTTACAGACTCCTTTTTTTATAATTTTCATTGAAAACTTTAAATACTAACACTTGCATATACAAGAGTATAATTGCATATGCAAGAGAGGTAGATTATGGAAAAGAATTCTAATATTGAAATGATTACAGGAGACCCTAAAAAGGCAATAAACAAATTGTCAATCCCAATTATAGCAAGTATGTTTTTGATTTTTGCAAACAATATCATTGACAGTATTTGGGTTGCAGGACTTGGTGCAGAACCACTGGCAGCACTTGGATACATCACACCATTATTCATGGTGCTTATCGGAATAGGAAACGGAATCGGAGCAGGCGGTAACTCACTGATTTCACGTTACATTGGAGCGGAAGACACAAAATCTGCAAACAATGCGGCAATACACAACCTTATTTTAGGAGTTATACTCTCAATTGTCGTGTCAATAATCTTGCTAACATTTTTAGAGCCTTTGCTCAACATCATGGGGGCAAGCAGCGTATTGAATTATGCAATGGAATATGGAGTCATCATATTCTCATTTTCATTTGCAATGCTTCTTCCACCAATATTTGGAGGAGCATTCAGGGCTGAAGGGGACGTCAAAAGGGCAACTGTGCCAATTGCAATAACAGCAATAATCAACATGTGCATAGACCCTATTTTCATTTACACATTAGGACTCGGAGTTGCAGGAGCCGCATGGGCAACCGTTTTGGCACACATTCTTTCCATAATAGCAATGCTTTATTGGATGTTAATCAAAAAGGACACATACCTTAAATACGGAAGGGAATATTTCCACAATAACCTGAGCATGTACAAGGACATTTTGGTTGTGGGTATTCCGGCAAGCCTAGAGCAATTAATCTTATCCGCTTTAACAATTGTTGTCAATTTCATGCTTACACTCGTTTCAGGACCTGTCGCAGTTGCCGTATATACTGCAGGATGGAGAATCATCAACCTTGGAATGCTTCCGGCAATAGGAGTCGGAACCGCATCAATTTCAGTTGCAGGAGTGGCATTTGGAGCCCGCAAATATGAAAACCTAAGAGTCACAGCAAGATACGCAGTTAAAGTGGCATTGATAGCTTCAATCATTGTATGTATCATTTTAAACATATTTGCAAATCAAATCGCATTCGTATTCTCATACTCCGAAAGCAGCGCACAACTCGAGCCTTTAATAGCTAGTTTCATCCAATTGATGTGCTTATTTATTTTATATGTTCCATTCGGGGCAAGTGCTGGAAATGTCTTCCAAGGAGTTGGAAAAGGAACAATATCATTTGTCTTAACAGCATTCAGGGAATTCGTTCTCGTGCTAATATTTGCATATGTTTTGGGATTCGTATTCCACATGGGAGAAACAGGAATCTATTACGGAATGCTTTTAGGTGGAGGAATCGGATCACTTATCTGTTACGCATGCATTGAGCTTTACATCAACAAGTTAATTAGGAGTAGGGACAATGCAGTTTGATGAAAACATCCCTACAGTCCCCTTTGTCTCAATCCTTTACAGGGAACATGCAAAATACCTGAATGAAAGGGTGAAAGAGGAAAACCTAAGCTTTGGACTTTACCCCCTATTGATTAAAATATACAATAACGAGGGAATAATCCAGGAGCAGTTGGCACAGAACTTTCATCTGAACGAAAGCACAATAGCCAGAAACCTTAAAAAGCTTGAGGACAAGGGATTCATTGAAAGGATTCCTGAAAAAAGAACAAAAGTGATCATGATAACTGAAAAGGGCAAAAAAACCGCTCAAAAGGTAATGGACCTTGATGAAAATTGGGACGACAAAATCAAAGAAATCATTGGGATTGAAGATTATAATAAATTTTTAGACACACTTAGAAAAATTTCAGAGGAAATAGTATGAACGAAACAATCGAAAACCTAAAAACAAGAAGAAGCATCAGAAAATTCAAGGACGAACAAATCTCAGATGAAGAGCTAAAAACAATATTAGAAGCGGGAACATACGCTCCAACAGGAAGAGGCGCACAATCTCCAAAAATTGTTGTAATCCAAAATCAAGACACAATAAATGAACTGTCCGCATGGAACAGGAGCTTTTTCCCAGTCCCTATGCCGGACGACATGGACCCATTCTATGGCGGAAAAACATTGTTAATAGTTTTAGCAGACAGTGAAATGCCAACCTGGAAAGAGGATGGTGCAAGCGTATTGGCAGTTCTCGTAAATGCCGCTCACGCTGTAGGTGTCGGATCATGCTGGATTCACAGGGCATACGATGAATTCTCAAGCGAGAAAGGAAAAGAGCTTCTGAAAGAATGGGGAATTCCTGAAAGATATGAGGGAATCGGCCATGTGGTATTAGGATATCCCGACATGGAAGCTCCAGAACCATTGCCTAGAAAAGAGGATTACATCCATTACGTAGACTAAAAGAGATGAGCAACACACTCATCTAAATTTTTTTATTTTGTGAAATTTTCCTAGAAAACCCTTTTTTTGCATATCTTTATTAAATATTAAATATAATATTAAAATTATAATGAAAATTTATCATTATTTTTATTTTTACAACCGAGGTGAATAATTTGCAAGGTTTATTAAAAGATTGGAGAAGAACTCACTACGCTAGTGAATGTAATCCTGAAATAGCAGGAGAAGACATCACTATCATGGGTTGGGTGCATGAAATCCGTGATTTCGGTGGAATCATGTTTGTTATCATCCGTGATGTGACCGGCAGAGTTCAAATAACCGCTCCAAGTAAAAAAGTAGAAGAAAACATAATGGAAGAATTAAGAGCATTCAGAAAAGAGTCCGTTGTAGCAATCAAAGGTTTAGTACAAGAAGCAGGAAAAGCACCAAACGGTGTTGAAATCATCCCTAAAGAAATTAAAATGTTAAACTTAGCTAACCAACCCTTACCAATGGATCCAACAGAAAAAGTTAAAGCAGGAATTGACACAAGATTAGATTCAAGATTCTTAGACATCAGGAAAGAAAACGTTTCTGCAATTTTCAAAATCAAAGGACAAATGTTCCATACCATAAGAGACTTTTTCTACAACAATGGATTTTATGAAATTAACACTCCTAAACTCGTAGCATCCGCTACCGAAGGAGGAACAGAATTATTCCCAATTACTTACTTTGAAAAAGAAGCATTCTTAGGCCAATCCCCACAATTATACAAACAAATGATGATGGCTTCCGGAATGGATAAAGTATTTGAAATTGGTCAAATTTTCAGAGCAGAAGAGCACGATACCTTAAGACACTTGAACGAAGCTGTTTCCATCGATGCAGAAGCTTCATTTGCAGATGACGAAGACGTAATGAAAATCTTAAACGACATGATCATCCAAGTGTTAAAAGACGTTAACGAAAACTGCGCAAACGAATTAGAAATCTTAGGACATGAATTAGAAGTTCCAACCGGAGATTTCCCTGTTGTAACTTATGATGAAGCAGTTGACATCGTAAACTCAAAAGACGTATCAATGGAATGGGGAGAAGACTTATCCCGTGAAGCAGAAAAAGCTTTAGGAGACACCATGGGAGGATTCTACTTCTTAACCAGATGGCCTTCTGAAATCAAACCGTTCTATGTAATGCCTGTTGACGGTGAAGAACAATACTCTCACGCATTCGATTTAATGTACAACAACTTAGAATTGTCTTCCGGTGCTACTCGTGTACACCAATACGATCTCTTAGTAAAACAAATCGAGGAAAGAGGATTAAACCCTGCTGGATTCGGAAGCTACTTGAAAGCATTCGAATACGGTATGCCACCACATGCTGGTTGGGGTGTAGGTGCTGACAGATTAACTATGGTACTTACAGGATCCGAAAACATCCGTGAATGTGTACTCTTCCCAAGGGACAGACACAGATTAACTCCTTAGATACCTATGGAAGAATATGAAATAGCTGTTATTGGTGGAGGACCCGCAGGAATCATGGCTGCAATAGCGGCCAGTCAAAATTCCTCCAGCGTAATATTACTTGAAAAAAACCCAAGTTTAGGGCGCAAGTTGCTCATAACCGGTGGTGGAAGATGTAATATTACCAATTCCAAACCAATTAAAAAGCTATTGAATTCATATTCACAGAAAAACTTTTTAAAACACTCTTTTTACTCATTGACAAATGAGGACCTACTGTCACTTTTTGATTTGGAATTCATCACAGAAGAGGACAACCGTGTCTTTCCAAAAAGCGGAAAGTCAAGTGATATCTTGGAAGGTTTAAGTGAACACCTGAAAGATGTCAGTATAAGTTATAACTTCGAGGTTACAAGTATCAGTGATGACTTTGTCATAAATGATAAGTTAAAAGCTGAAAAGATTATCATCACCACCGGAGGAATTACCTATCCTCAGACAGGTTGCGACATTAAAAACTATTCACTGACCTCACAGCCGTTAACTGACATAAAATACGGATTGGTTCCGCTAATCACCAAAAAGGACTTGTCTGACATTGCCGGCGTGACACTATATGATGTTGTTATAAGTTATAAGAAAAGCAAGGTCACAGGAAACGTCTTGTTTTCACATGTCGGACTTACAGGGCCGGGAATCATAAACCTGAGCAATGAGATATCAGAAGGTATAAGTTATAACTTATTAGAAAATGAACCTGAAATAGACCTTGAGATAGCCATCGACTTATGTCCTGAACTTAGTCGTGATGACCTGGCAAGCAAATTCAACAAGGATTTCCAGGCTAAGGGAAAAACAATGATTAAGAATTATTTAAAACTATTTTTAACCAATAGCTTCATTGAATACTTCCTGAAAGAAACAAAGATTGAACCGGAAACCCAACTGTCCAGAATAAACAAGAAAAGCAAAAACAGGTTAATCGAAAAACTAAAACATTTTGCCTTTGAAATAACAGGCTTCAATGACAAGCTCTCGAAGGTGACAATCGGCGGTGTTGACCTTAAAAATATCAATCCGAAAACTATGGAATCAAAATTGACTCCTAACCTATATTTTGCAGGGGAGACCCTTGACTTGCATGGGCCAACTGGAGGATACAATCTGAAAATTGCATTTTCTACAGGATTTCTGGCAGGATTGTCAGCCAGTGAAAAATAATTTTGTCACCAACAAAATATTTAACATATATATAATTCAAAAATTATAATATGACAGACAAAATGTTCATGGGTGCATCAACTAAGCAAGGTTTGGATATCGCCAACAAAAGTAGGGAGATTATCCGTGGCCTTATTGGAGATGATGTCAAAGACTTAGAACCTATAGAAAGAGACATCGTTGAAAGGATTGTTCACTCAACTGCAGATCCTGAATATGCAAAATTAGTTAAAATTAGTTCTGATTTTGTAGATGCAGCTATGGCTTCCCTTAAAAACAATGAAACTATTTTAACCGACATCAATATGGTTAAATATGGTATCACAAGATATGAAGGGGAAGTTGAGTGTTACATTAAAAACGAGGAAGTAGTTAAAATCGCAAAAGAAAACCAAATCACAAGAGCGGCTGCTGCGATGAGATATGCTGCAGCTAACGATTTTGAAGGTATTGTCGTTTCAGGTAATGCTCCAACTGCTGTTTTTGAAGCAATGGATTTATATCAAAAAGGTGAAATGAATCTTAAGGCTATCGTAGGAGTTCCTGTTGGTTTTGTGGGAGCGGCAGATTCAAAAGAAGCGCTTCACAATTCAGACATTCCAAATATCATTGTGGAAGGACCAAAAGGCGGAACACCAATAGCTGTTGCTTGTGTAAATTCATTAATACAACATTTATAGTGTGATAAAATGTATTCAGAAGAATTATTCAATGAATCAAAAAAATATTTCCCTGGTGGAGTAAACTCTCCAGTTAGGGCTTTTAAACCTTATCCATTTTTCGTTAAAAGCGCTGGAGGATCTAAGCTTACTGACGCAGATGGTAAAACCTACATCGACCATTGTCTAGCTTATGGTCCTTTAATCCTGGGACATGCTAACCCAAAAGTGGTAAGAGAAGTTTCAAACCAATTGACTATTGGTACCGCATACGGTACACCTACCGAAAATGAAATAACCCTTGCAAAGGAAGTTATTGACAGAATTCCATCTGCTGAGATGGTGAGATTTTGTAACAGTGGTACTGAAGCCACAATGAGTGCAATAAGACTTGCAAGAGGTTTTACAGGTAGAGACAAAATAGTCAAATTCGAAGGAGCTTACCATGGAGCACATGATTATGTACTTGTAAAGGGAGGTTCTGGTGCAGCTACATTACCTGATTCACCAGGTATCCCAGAAGACACCACCAAAAATACATTATCAGTTCCATTCAATGACGAAGAAGCGCTTACTGAATTGATTGAAAAAGAAGGCGAAAACATTGCTTGTATTATTATGGAAGTAGTCATGGGCAATGTGGGATGTATCGAGCCAAAACCAGGATTTTTAGAATTCATTAGAAAAATAACTGAAGAGTATGGTATTGTATTAATCTTTGATGAAGTGATTACCGGTTTTAGAGCTTCACGCGGTGGAGCACAAGAGTATTACGGAGTCACTCCAGACCTAACCACCCTCGGTAAGATTGTTGGTGGAGGACTTCCAATGGGAGCATTCTGCGGTAAAAAAGAAATCATGGAATTGATAGCCCCACAAGGCCCTGTTTATCAGGCAGGAACATTCTCAGGAAATCCCGTTTCCGTTCAGGCAGGTATTTCAACCTTAACCCAATTGGATGATGCTTTCTATAAGGAATTGGAAAGAAAAGGAAACTACCTAAGAGGAAACATTCAATCCATAATTGATGATGAAGAGTACAATATCCAACCGGTAGGACTTGCTTCAATGTTTCAAATTTATTTCAATCCTGCACCAGTCTACAATTATGCTGATGCACAAGAATCTGACAGGAAACAGTTCCTCAGATACTTTAAAAGCTTATTAAAACAAGGCGTGTTCATTCCGCCTTCACAATTTGAATGTAATTTTATATCAAATGCTCATAGTATGGAAGACATTCAAAAGACTTCCAACGCTATTGAACTAGCTTTAAGAGAAGCATTTAGAAAAAGAAGAAGGTAATACAATGGAAATTGATTTGAAAGAAGTCGCATCATATGCGATTATTCTTATAATTGTATTGATTGCTGCTCAACATTTGAATGTTGTTGTTTCAGGAAGTATGGAACCTGCATTTTACAGAGGAGACATTGTTCTAGTTGAAAAGGCAGATTTCCTTGGAATTCACGAATTCGACCCGAATACCGTGGAAGTTGGAGACGTTGTTGTCTATGATGCGGCATGGTATGACCAACCGGTTATTCACAGGGTCATAAATATTACAAATATTAACGGAACTACGATGTATGTTATAAAAGGGGACAATAACAATCGTCCGGATCCTTATTATGTAACTTCAGACCAAATTAGAGAAAAAGTAGTTACATTAGGAGACAATCTAGTCGTCATTCCAAAAGTTGGTTATCTTTCCCTCTGGTTAAGAGGATTATAATTATTATTAAGGTGAGTTAATGTATTTTGAAATCGAAAAACAAGCTATTGATGCCATCAAT
This sequence comes from Methanobrevibacter sp., assembly GCF_017940815.1. Taxonomy (GTDB): domain Archaea; phylum Methanobacteriota; class Methanobacteria; order Methanobacteriales; family Methanobacteriaceae; genus Methanocatella. The sequence goes on along the minus strand of NZ_JAGAXX010000069.1, from coordinate 1,840 downwards.
AAGGCATTAGATCAATATGATGTAGAAGTTGACAGAAATTTCAAGTTGGAATTTCCTCCTAATCCTAACTTAGGTGACCTTGCAAGTACCATTGCATTCGCACTTACTAAAAAATTAAGGACTTCACCTCCTGAAGTTGCAAAGGAATTGGTTGAAAAGATTGAAGTTCCAGAAATTTTCTCCAAAGTTCAAAACTTCGGACCTTACGTTAATTTCTTCATCGACTACAACAAATTCTCAAAATTATTATTGGAAAAAGTTGACGAAAACTACGGTCAGCTTCCTGCATACGATGAAAAAATCGTATTGGAACACACTTCAGCTAACCCTAACGGTCCACTCCATATCGGACACATCAGAAACTCCATTTTCGGAGATTCCCTTGCAAGACTTTTAAAATTAGCTGGAAGAGACGTCATAACCCAATACTATGTAAACGATATGGGAAGACAAATCGCAATTATCGTTTGCGGCATAACCGAACTCGGTTTAAATATCGACGATTATGAAGGAGAAAAACTAGACCATAAGATTGGTAAGTTATACTTCGATGCAAACAAGGCCGTTGAAGAAGATGAGGCATTAAATGCTAAAGTGGATGAATTAATCCAAAAATACGAAGAAGGCGAAGACGAAGAGCTAAACAAAGTCTTTGAGGATGTCGTTTCAAAATGTATTTCAGGAATGAAGGAATCACTCTTGAGAATGAACATCAAACATGACGACTTCGTATGGGAAGGCCAGTTTGTAAGAAGCGGAGAAGTTGATGACCTTGTAACCTACATCCAAAGAGAAGGATTCACAAGGGAAGATGATGTTTTATACATTGACCTTACTGACTTCAACATAGAAAAAGAGTTTGTATTGAGAAGATCAAACGGAACATCACTCTATTCCACACGTGACTTGGCTTACCACAAGTACAAAGCTACCTTAGGAGACACCGTTCTTGACATCTTAGGTTCAGACCACAAGTTGGCTGCTAAACAAATCAAGGTTATTTTCGAAGAAATCTTCAGACAAGAAGCTCCTGAAGTGATCTTTTATGAATTCATTACACTTCCTGAAGGTTCAATGTCAACCAGAAGAGGTAAATTCGTGTCTGTTGATGAATTGATTGATGAAGCGGTTTCAAGAGCACATGACGAAATCAAATCAAGAAACCCTGACTTAAACGAAGAGGAAATTGCGCCTATGGCTGAAGACATAGGTGTTGGAGCTGTAAGATTCTTCATTGCAAAATTATCCCCTGAAAAACACTTGACATTCAAGTGGGATGAGGCATTAAGCTTTGAAAGAGGTTGTGCATCTATCCAATACGCTCACGCAAGAGCATGCAAGTTACTTGCAAAATCAGGAAAAGATGTTAGCGCATTATCCGTTAGTGACGACTGGATACCTGATGAGGCTGAACAAGACCTAATCAGACAAATCGCTAAATTCCCACAAGTTGTTGAAGACTGTGCAAACAAGCAAAGAGTCCACAACATCACCCAATACTGTCAAGATTTAGCAGGTTCATTCAACAAATTCTACAAAACAGAACAAGTAATCGGTTCTGACGTTGAAGACACCAGATTAATTTTAGTTGACAGGGCTAAAACAACCATTAAAAACGCTTTAGACATTTTAGGTGTTGCTGCACCTGAAAAAATGTAGATGAGTAAATTTAACTCATCTTTAACTTCTTTTTTTTAAATATAGTTAGTTACCAAACTTTTATTATAGATGGCTGACAAATAATAAATTATGTCAGGAAAATCTACAATTGATGTTTTAAATAAAGTTAAAAAAACAGCTCTGGATGAAGAAATTGCAAAGTATGTGGCTTACCATAGGT
>NZ_JAGAXX010000068.1 GCF_017940815.1 Methanobrevibacter sp. | reverse complement strand
TCAAAACACGCAAATGGAAATGTCAAAACTGTGGAAAAACACATGATAGAGACATAAACGCCGCAATTAATATACTAAACCGCTGGTTCAACGGAGATAGCCTGAAAAAACATTAAAATTAACCAATCAAATGAAAAAAAAAATTCAGGAATCCCCACCCTCTTTAAGGGTGGGGTGGTTCAATTTTAGAAATAGTTTTTTTTAAAATTAAATGGGATGGCGATGGTTTTTTTCCAATTAATTTGTTTTTCCTAATGTAATTGGTTTTGGTTTTACTTGAGTGTTTTCTCTTAAATCCTTATATCTTTTAACGATTTCATAACCCTTGTTACTTCCGATCTTGTCTGCTCCCCCTGTCAATACTTGGTTTGCAAACTTGTATTCGTCTATTCCACCGTAGATTTCAATCTTGATTTTTGGAGCGTATTTTTGAATGAGATTTATGTCATTAACGTTTTCGAAGATGTGGTTTGGAGATACGAAACCTGTTGAGTTTTTGATGACATCTGCTCCTGACTTTTCAGCAGCTTTTGCTGCATTTGCCTTTTCATAGTCTTCCAAAGCCTTGCTTTCAATTACAACTTTAAGGATCTTGTCCCCGACAGCTTCCTTGACCTTTGAGATTTCGTTTTCAATGAGGTCATACTTTTCATCTTTCAGGTGGCTTAGGTTCATTACCATCTCGATTTCGTCAGCGCCCTTGTTGATGAGCTCTTTTGCTTCTGCAACTTTGCTTTCTGTGTCTTCAAAGCCTAATGGGAATCCGACTACACTTCCGATTTTAATGTCTGTGTCTGCTAATATCTCCTTTGCCAATGATATGTATGTTGGTGAAATGACTACTGAATGGAAGTTCAACTCTTTTGCTTTTTCAAGGAACTCTTTCATTTCACCTTCACTAATCATGTTGTTAAGATTGGTGTAGTTGATTAGGCTTGCTAACATTTTTGAATTTTTTATATTATACATAATAAACACTCTCTCTAATTAGTTAGTATATATGCGAACAATTATATTTAAATATTTTCATAAGATTTTTTTCTTCATGTACGGGCCGACCTTCTCATAGCCGAACTTGCGGTAATAGTTCCGGGTTCCGATACCGCTTATGATTGCAACCTCGTCCTTGCCGTTATCAATTGCAATGTTTTCAGCTTCCTTAAGAAGTCTTTCGCCGAATCCTGTATGCTGGCCGATTCTAGGGTTCTTGCCACCGATCTTTATCATGTTTCCGTAAACGTGAAGCTCACGGATGAGTGCTGTGGTGTCAGTAATCTCGTCCCTGAAATGGTCTTTGGAAGGCAGGCGCAACCTTATGAATCCTGCAATGCTTTCCTCGTTGTAGTCCTCGATTGACAGGAAATATTCCTCTCCGTTGCATGCAACATATTTCTCCTTGAACAGTTCAAAGTCGTCCAATGAATATTCCTGTGATGTCTTCTTGTGGCCGATTTCACGGCAACGTATGCATTGGCAGTTTATGTGTTCTTTTTCGAGATTGTTGTAGACAAGCTCTCCAAGGTTGGATTTCTTTACTCCTGCCTCGATGAGGGTGGATGGAATGTCCCTTTGGATTCTCATGGTCCTAACCCATTTCGGAAGAATCGCCTTGACCTTTGTAATCAGCTCGACCGCTTCCTCATCGGTATATGGTGCATATTCGCCCCTTTCCCACATGTCATACAGTTCGCTTCCCTTTGTCACAAGGCAAGGGTAGATTTTCAGCATGTCCGGCTTGAAGTTGTCGTCTGTGAAAAGCTGCTTGAACATCTTGAGGTCCTGCTTCTGGTCTGAAAAGAGTCCGGGCATCATGTGCATCGCAACCTTAATTGCGGAATCCCTTAAAAGCTGGTTTGCCTCAATGACATCTGAAATCGTATGTCCTCTCTTGATTTTGGTGTAAAGCTCATCTGACAGTGTCTGCACTCCAAGCTCCACTCTAGTCACTCCAAAGTCAAGCATCCTGTTTATGTGGTCATGCTTGCAGTAGTCTGGACGTGTCTCGAAAGTCATTCCGACACATCTAACCTTTGAGTTCTCGTTGACCTTCTGGACATCCTCAATCAGGACGTAATCGTTAGGGGGATATGTTTTCAACACTCCCTTTTCGAATTCCCTTATTTCATCATAATCAAGGTTGTAATCATAATTTGTCGGCTTGTTCTCCATTATGAGGCCAAAGTCGCACATGGCCTTCAGGCATTGTGAAACGAACCATTGCTGGTATGAAAGGTCTCTTGAAGGGAATGTCCCTCCCATTATGATGAGTTCAACCTTGTCGATAGGGTGGCCTATCTTTTTGAGCTGTTTCAGGCGGTTGAAGCATTGTACGTAAGGGTGGAATTCATACATCCTTCCCCTAAGTGCAGCAGGCTCCTCACCGGTGTAACTAGGTGGTGCGATGTCACTTTCCGGACAATAGAAGCATCTTCCGTGGGGGCACTTGTGGGGATGGCACATCACGGCCACGATTGCAACACCTGACATTGTTCTTGTGGGCTTCTTTTTCAGTATTCCGGAAACAAGCTCCTTTTCATCAGGTTTGGCATATTCCAGGATGTCTGCATTGCTCATGAATCTGGACAGTTTCAAATCCCTGCACAATTGCCTTTTTTCAACCTCAAGCTCACGGCGGGTTGATATCTTTCCATCGAGAATGTCTTCAATTATTGTTCGACATGCTTTTTCCATTATTTTTTCACCTGGTATGAATTTAATAGTTAATTTTATATACTGGTTTTATTTAAATAGTTAATGATTTATATTATTAAATATAAAACAAATTTAAAAAAAATTTTAAGGTGAAAATTATGCAAATCAAAGAATTTTTAGGATCTACAGTTTTAGACAAAAACGCAAATGTAGTTGGTAAAGTTGAAAATGTTGATTTCAACACCGAAACCGGTAAAATCGAAACAATCGCTTTAACTTTACAAAAAAACATCTTCTCCAGAGACGAATTAGAAATCAGTTTTGATGATGTAGCAACCATTGGTGCATACGTAATCTTAAACAAAGAAATCACTCAAGAAACTGAAGAAGACGCAGCTGAAGAAGCCGAAACCGTTGAAATCGAAATCGAAGACGACGAATAGATGTAGGTTTTAAAAATGGTTGTAGATGCAAGAGATTTAGAAATACCTCTTGACTCTCATGTTCGATATGTCGACACCGGAACCATAGGTAAGGTTTTAGACATGAAAGTCGAAAATGAGAAGGGATGGGTTAAACTCGACAAGACAGAGTTATGGTATCTTGCTAGCCATGTTGAACTGCTTGATGAGAAAGACATCAAAAGGAACACATGGGGAGAAAACGTTGAAGTCGACATTGAAGACCTTAAAGAGAAGGCTCAAGACTTTGACAGTTTCGAACTTGCAACTGATGCCGGTAATGGTGGAGGTTAAATCCTCCTATTTTTTTTTTATTTGTTTGAAAATAATTTTATTTTTTCAGCAAGTTTAGGGCCGATTCCCTCAACTTTCTGCAACTCATTTTCTGAAACGCCACTCAAATCATTTCCAAATATTTTGACCAGATTTCTGGCCCTTTTTCTACCGAGCCTTTTGACGCCGACTACTAATGGTATTATATCTGTTTTTACACCATAGTACAGTCTTGCTGAAAGCATGTCGAAGTCCTTTAGGTTTGAATAGTTGCCCAATACTTCTGAAGTGTCTTTAGCAAACTTGACAAGCTTTGAAGCCTCATAAGCGGACCTTCTGGTTGAAGCTGAATATACGCTGTACCTGTTTTCTATCTCATACTCGCTTCTCTCATCTATCCATTCAATCAGTGACACTGCAGTTGCTTCGGGATTTCCGATGTTGACTGCAAAAAGACCATGTTCTGAAAGCTTTTCCATGACAGGGTCCTTTGACTTTCTTCCCTTGAAGGATATCAATGGCATGTCAGGGGTTTCGCATAGTGCATATATGAACTCTGGAGCGTTGATTTCGGTGATGTCTGATATGTACTCCTTGATTTTGACTGCGGTTTCAACGGAGTAGTTTGACCTTGCTATGAGGTTACCAAACTCTGTTGTCTTCAGCCCTTCCGGTGTTGCTCTAATTATTCCGTTCTGAAGCAGGAATGAGAGTGCATTCTCAAGCTCGTATTTGAGGCTGTCCTCTGCAAACAATGCCATTGAAGGGTTGTTCTTCATCTGGTATCCGTACAGGGTCTTTGAGAAGAAGTCTGTCAGCTCCTCAAGATTCTTGGAAAGTGATGATGCGATTTGCGCAATGATTTGCCTGTAGATTGCATCCTTGTTGTCGACAAGCTTTGAGTTTGTAAGCTCGATGTCTCCCTCGATGTAGAAGTCCTGAAGGTTCAATGCCTCATCCATTGTCTTGGCTATCAGATATGAATATCCGACATCATCGTATTGCGGCCTTCCCGCACGTCCTGACATCTGCTCGTAGTCGAAAACAGGAATAGGCTGCGGTCCGTTGCTTGTCCATCTTGTGTGGTCCCTGATTATCACTGTTTTTGAAGGAAGGTTGACACCGTACATGAGGCTAGGTGTTGCGGTAATCATAAGGATGTTTCCGTTTCTGAACTCGTCCTCGATGATTTCCTTCTGCTCGTTGAAAAGGCCTGCATGGTGGAATGCCACTCCGTGCTCACAGCTTTCAGCCAGTTTCAGACATGTGCTTGTCGGAAGTGATCCCTTTTTCTTTGGAACCTCAAGGATCTTTTCTGCAACTTCCTTGAACGCTTCCCTCTGCTTGAAGTTGATTTTCTTGTTTATCTTTTTGGCGACGTATGTGGCAAGGCTTTCGGTGAATCTCCTTGTTGATACGAAAGACAGTGCCTGTGAGCCGTCTTGAATTGACTTTTCAAGCACCTTGACAATCACGTCGTTCTTGTTTTTGGTGTTGAACATTTCAGCGTCCAATACCTCCTTATTTAATGGAACAGGACGATAGTCGTGCTCAACGCATGTTCCCTCGAGCCACCCTTCAATCTCCTCGATGTTTCTCAATGTTGCGGACAGCGCAATTATCCTCATTGACGGGTTGATTATCTTTGCCCTTGTTATTGCAGCCTCAAGGGTAGGTCCACGGCTGTACTCGCCAATCATGTGGAACTCGTCTATGATGAGGGTGTCAACGTCCCTCAGTGTGTTCCAGGAAAACCTTGTAAGGGCGTCGAATGACTCGAAAACCATTACTGATAAATCAGAACTTGACGGGTGCCTGCCGACACTGATTCCATGCTCCTCAAAGGCCTTGAACTCCTTGACCTTCTCGTTCTGGATTGAAAGCAGCGGTGCGGCATAGACTGCCTTTCCACCATCCAATATGGTTTTAAGGGCAGGCAACACTCCCAAAACTGTCTTTCCACTTGCTGTAGGTATGCAGATTATATAATTTGATTTGTCTTCCAGATATCCGGATTCAATCACTGCCTTTTGGGCGGGGTTGAACTCCTCGATATATGGGTATGCGCTGTTTATTATTGTTCTGATATCGTCTCTTAAGTTTTCCATTTTAATCATTTAAACTTTATTTTTTTAATATATAATAAATATTATTAGAGAGCGTCTGGTAACTATTTCTGGGTAACAGTTATATATAACTTGAATAATAGAAATAAATACAAATCGAATTATTAAAGGAGACATTTATTATGGCAATTAAAGTAGAAGTATTTTCCACAAGTACATGTCCACACTGTCCTGCAGCAATTGACGCTGCTGAAAAGGCAAAAGCTAAATTAGGCGATGCGATTGATGTTGAATCAGTCAAAATCGACGACCCAGAAAACCCTGACAACAGACAAAGGGCAATGGACTACCAAATCATGGCAGTTCCTACTGTTGTAATCGACGGGGAAGTTACCTTTGTAGGTGCACCTAGTGAAGACGAACTTATAGACGCACTTGAATCTAAATTATAGATTCTTTCTTTTTTTATTTATTTTATTCAAAATGGCTAATGACAATTATACTGGCGTTACAACAGGAACAGTTGCCACAGCATGCTCTCTGGCCGCATTGGATGCGATATTGGAGTCTCCAGACATTGCATGCGTCAAGGTTGAAACCCCAAAAAAGACTTTGGACATCATCATAGATGAGTGTGAGCGAGTTTCTGACGTCAAGGCCCATGCCGTTGCCCACAAGAATCCATACAACGATCCCGATGTCACAGTGGATTTGGCAATCGTTTCCACAGTCGAGCTCTTTGACAGTGATGATGAGGAGTCAAATGTGGTGATTGCAGGCGGTGAGGGCGTTGGTAAAGTCACAAAGCCTGGCCTTCAGATTCCCGTTGGGGACTATGCTATAAATCCCGTTCCGAGAAGTATGATTGTCAAGAACTTGAGCGAGAAGGTTCCTGAGGGCAAGGTTGCTAAGGTGACCATTTCCATCCCCGAAGGTGCTGAAATCGCCAAAAAGACCATGAATCCCAAATTGGGAATCGTCGGCGGAATATCAGTTTTGGGAACAACAGGAATCGCAAGGTCAATGTCCAGCGAGGCATACAAGAACTCAATCGTAAAGCAGCTTGACGTTGTCAAGGCAACAGGCATTGAAAACATTGTTTTCGTTCCGGGAAACATCGGAGAGAAGCTGGCCCTCAAGAGGCTTGATGTCACCAAGGAGCAGATTGTCCAGACCGGAAACTATGCAGGCTTCATGTTTGAGGAGGCCGAAAAGAGGGGAATTAAGAAGTTCACCTACTTCGGACACATGGGCAAATTGATCAAGGTTGCAGGCGGGCTTTTCAACACAAAGCATGCTATTGCAGACGGCAGGCGCGAAATCATGGTTTGCCATGCAGCTCTTTGCGGAGCGGGCCGGGATGACCTTCAAAGATTGTTTGACTCAAAGACTACTGATGACATGATGGACATCCTCAATGAGCTTGGCATTTCCGTTGAGGTTTCAAACAGCATTGCCGATGCCATTGGCGAAAGGTGCAAGCAGCGCTTTGATTTGGACTTGAACGTTGTCCTTGTTGACATGGAAGGCAATTATCTCAATGACAATATGGACCTTTCCTTATTTGAAGGTTAATTCTGTTTTTTCATCGAATGGTGATGAGACTAAAAAATATAAGTTTATAGCTTCATTCAAAAGAATTGGATATGTTTAGTCATCTAGATAATCGTCAAGTTCATCTAATGAAGAAAAGTGAGCTCCTTCGCCATTTGCAAATTCTTTATCTTTATAATGCAAGAATACCATGACCTCTTTAGGTCGTGGATGAATTGCACTGTTGTGTGTACTATCTTTTTTTAATAACTTTTATTTTTATTTGTTTTGTGTTTTTTTGGATGTTATTTTTTTTTACATGATTTTTTTCAGTATACATTTTTTTTATGTTGATTGTAATATTGTTTTGGGTGTGAAAAATTGTTTTGAGTACGTTATTTGATTACTTTCCAAATGCTCTTGCTCTTTTTTTATATAGAATTAATTTACAAAGGATATGTTGTGCAATATTAATTGTGG
>NZ_JAGAXX010000067.1 GCF_017940815.1 Methanobrevibacter sp. | reverse complement strand
TGTTAATGCTGCAAAAAATATTTTAGACGAAGCTCTACGCGCCACTGGTTCAATGGTGCTATGCTTAGTAGATTTCATACCTATTGGTCAAGGAAAATTCGAATATTATTACGAATGGAAAGGCCTTGACAAAACAATAGATATGGCCTAAGAATCTCCAGCTTCTACAAGCTGGAGAGGTTCAAGCCAGGGTTATTTTTAACAATATTTTAAGTTTTGAATATTATTCAAAAACCTTTTTAATAATAAATGACATAATATTATTGTTATGAAAATTTTACCAATTTTCAAAAATTAATGTTTAAGGAGTTATTAGATGACTTGTAGTATTTTAGTTGGTGGAGCATGGGGTGATGAAGGTAAAGGAAAATGTATTACTTACCTATGTGACAATGATAAACCAGACATAATCGCTCGTGCAGGTGTTGGACCAAATGCAGGACACTCTGTTGAGTTCGATGGAGAGAAATATGGTTTAAGATTAACCCCTTCCGGTTTTGTACATACTGATGCTAAGCTCATGATTGGAGCTGGAGTTTTAGTAAATCCAGATGTATTATTTAATGAATTTGAAAACTTAAAGAAATATAATGTAAAAGAGAGAATGTGTGTTGACCCTAGATGTGCTATCATTTCAAAAGATCACATGGAAAGGGATGTCAAATCAGAACATTTGGCTAAAAAGATTGGAAGTACCGGTTCAGGTTGCGGACCTGCAAACTCCGACCGCGTATTGAGAACCATTGATTTGGCAAAGGATGTTCCTGAACTTGAAGAGTACATCACAGATGTTTCCCTTGCTGTAAATGAAGCAATCGACAATGGTGAAGACGTATTCATTGAAGGATCACAAGGTTTCGCTCTATCCCTTTACTACGGAACATATCCATTCGTAACCAGTAAAGACACAACCGCATCCACATTCGCTGCAGATGTAGGTGTAGGACCAACTAAAGTAGATGAAGTCATTAATGTGTTTAAAGCTTACATTTCACGTGTTGGAGAAGGTCCATTCCCAACAGAAATGTCTCAAGAGGAAGCAGAAAGCAAAGGTCTTGAGGAATATGGTGTAGTGACCGGAAGACGTAGAAGAATCGGTTACTTCGACATGGAGCTTGCAAAAGAGTCATGCAGAATAAACGGTGCAACACAAATAGCATTGACTTGTGTCGACAGATTGTTCGATTGCGCACGTGTGCAAGACTACAGCTTATTGTCTGCTGAAACAAAAGCTTTCATTGAAGACATTCAAACCGAAACCGGTGTGCCTGTAACTATCATTTCAACCGGGCCTGACTTAAAAGACACTATTGACCTAAGAAAAGAATTATTATAATTCTTTTTTTTCTATTTTTTTGATTTTCATGATGATTTGTGATGGTAAGGATTACTTGCCTAAAGTAAAACAGCTTATTTTGGATTACACTGCTTTTTTGGGAAGGGATTTATCATTTCAAAACCTTGATGATGAGTTAATTGACTTGAAAAGAAAATATCTTCCTCCAAACGGTGAAATTCTGGTTGCATTAGAAGATGATGAAGTCCTCGGAATGGTTGCGTATTACAAGCATGACGACAAGACATGTGAAATGAAAAGGCTATACGTAAAACCCGAAGCAAGGGGCCGACATTTAGGGGATATCCTGGTGTCTGAGATTTTAAATCATGCAAAATGTAATGGCTATGAAGTGATGCTTTTGGATACAATCAAGCCGTTAAAATCAGCAATTTCACTATACAAGAAGCATGGTTTTGAGGAATGCAAAGCCTATTACAACAATCCAATGGATGATGTAATCTATATGAAAAAAGAGTTGTAATATTTGCCGTATAACTGATTTTCATTAAACTATTTTAATCTTAAAAAACAATTCATAATTAATATGGGATTTAAAAAATTAATAATGACAATTTTATTGACTTTTATTGTAGTTCTTGCCGTCAATGCACAGGATACGGATGATAATATGATGATTAAGGTTAAAATTAATGATACAATTTTTGATGTTCAATTGGAAAATAATTCCGCTACACAAGAGCTGATTAAAACCTTGGAAAAAGGAAACGTTACCATTAACGCTACGGATTATGGAAATTTTGAAAAGGTGGGTGATTTGGGCTTTTCACTTCCAACAAGCGATGAGCAGATAAGTACCTCTTCAGGAGATATTGTGCTCTATCAGGGAAATCAAATCTCTCTTTTCTATGATTCCCATTCATGGAGCTATACAAAATTGGGCAAGATACAAAATGCTGATGACCTGAAAACCACTTTGGGTTCAGGTGATGTGGTAATTACATTTTCCATAAAATAATTTTTTTTTAATTAATTTTATTAAATTTACTTTACAATATTTAACCATGTACCAAGATATGATAATCATTCGTGGAGCGAAAGTTCACAATCTGAAAAATATTGACGTTGACATTCCTCTTGGAAAGATTGTAGCTGTTTCCGGAGTGTCTGGAAGCGGCAAATCTTCCCTTGCATTGGGAGTGCTTTATTCTGAAGGATCCAGAAGATATCTGGATGCACTGTCAACCTACACCCGTAGAAGGATTTCACAGGTTGAAAAGGCACAGGTTGACTTGATTCAGTATGTTCCTGCGGCATTGGCCCTTCACCAAAGGCCAAACATTCCAAACATCAGATCAACATTCGGAACTTCCACAGAACTTTTGAACTCTCTCAGATTATTGTATTCAAGATGTGGAAACTACTTCTGTCCTAACGGTCATATGCAGGAACCTACTCTTAACGTTGCCCGTGAGATTCCAATAGTATGTCCCGAATGTGGTGAGGAGTTTTATGGATTGGGTGCTGAGGAATATGCATTCAATTCCGATGGCGCATGTCCCACATGCAGCGGAACAGGATTTATCCGGGATGTGGATTCGTCTAAATTGGTGTCTGATGAAACTAAAACTCTTGAAGAGGGTGCAGTCGATGCATGGAATCAGTTTGGTATTTCCTGGATGTATCATGTTGCAGGAGAGCTTGGAGTAAGGCTTGACGTTCCGTTCAAGGACTTGACCGATGAGGAAAAAGACATTGTTTACAATGGTCCTGCAGTCAAGAAATACATCAACATTCCTTCAAAAAACGGAAAGCTATTTGAACTGAATGCAGAGTACAGAAATGCTCATAAGGCAATTGAGGAAGCCTTGAAAAATGCCAAAACCGAAAAGGGATTGACAAAAATCAACAAGTTCCTGACAACCAAGGTCTGCAGTGACTGTCACGGCACAAGACTCAACTCAAGGGCAAACTCAACATTATTTGGCGGAATCAACCTGTCCGAGGCCTGCCAAATGAATCTTAAGGATTTGGTTTCATGGATTCCAAAGGTCATTTCCGAATTGCCTTCAGAGGTAAGGGAAATGGCCGAAGCTATTTCAGACGAGTTCATGGACAATGCAAACATCCTTTTGGATTTGGGATTGAGCTATATCTCACTTGACCGGCCGTCAAACACATTGTCAACCGGAGAACTGCAGCGTGTGCAGTTGGCAAAGACATTGAGAAACCACACCACTGGAGTTTTATATGTCTTGGACGAGCCTTCAATCGGTCTGCATCCAGATAACGTCAATGGTCTAATCAGTGTCATCAGAAGACTTGTTGATGACGGAAACTCTATAATATTGGTTGACCATGACACAAGAATCCTGAGCATTGCCGATTACATGATTGAAATGGGCCCTCATGCAGGTGCAGATGGTGGAAACATAATTGCACAGGGGTCAATTGATGAAATAACGAATGATTCCTCTTCACAAATCGGACCATTCCTAACAAATTCAGAAGACATTATCATCAGGGACAAGTCCGGCGAAACTTTTGAGAACGGTTTCATTGGAATCAAGACCAATGAAATCCACAACGTAAAGCCGATGGATGTTCAGATACCGAAAGGCAAACTCACTGCCGTAACAGGAGTTTCCGGAAGCGGTAAGACAACCCTTCTTTTGGAGGCACTTTATCCTGCAGTCAAGGCCTTCATTAATGGCGAAGAATTGTCTGATGATGTTATGGATATTGACTGTGACGAAATCAAGAAGATTGACTTGATTGACAGTGTTCCAATAGGCAAGAACGTTAGAAGTACCGTTGCGACATACTCAAAGGTCTTGGATGACTTAAGGCGTGAATATGCCAAACTGACTGATGAGTATAAGATGGCTGACTTTTCATACAATACCGGAAAATTGAGGTGCGATACCTGTAATGGAACAGGAAGCGTTTCTATGGATGTTCAGTTCCTGCCTGACGTTGAAATTACCTGCCCTGATTGTGGCGGTTTGAGATATGACAAGAAAGTTGAGGAGATAACCTACAACGGTTTGTCAATAGCTGACTTGATGGCATTGACCGTTGATGAGGCTTTAGAAGAGTTGTTTGAACTTAAAAAGGTCACTGGTAAGCTTCAGAAATTGTCCGACTTGGGTTTGGGATATCTGACTTTAGGTGAGGCGACTCCAAGCCTTTCAGGTGGGGAAGCTCAAAGGCTTAAGCTAGCATCTGAAATAGGAAAATCCCAAAAGAATTCAATCTTCATCTTTGATGAGCCGACTATTGGTCTTCATCCGTTGGATGTTAAAGTTCTGATTGACGTGTTTGACCATTTAATTGAAAAGGGAGCTACTGTAATCGTAATTGAACATGACCTTGACTTGATCGCCAATGCAGACTACATCATTGACATTGGAATCGATGATGATTATTATGGTGGGGATGTCTTGGTTTCTGGCAGTTTGGAGGATATCATTGCCTGTGAAGAAAGTTTAACTGGAAAATATTTGGCGGAAAAGGAATTAATCTAATATGCTGGGGAATTGTTGTCTAAGTAACTCTTGAATTACTTTCTCCTTTTTATATTCTTTTTTTCTAATATGTAACCATGAAAAGCATATTCGATAACACTAAATTTGGAAATCTTCCCGTTTCAAGCAGAATAATAAGAAATGGTTTGTGGGAATCTCAATTTGACTCTCAGAAAAACTTGACTCAGGATGTTTATGACCGTTACGAAAAACTGGCAAGAAATAACGTTGGATTAATTGAAACTGAGCTTATTTCAATGTATACACATGACCGCTTCAGCGATTATACCCATTACATCAATTCTCCATTTTTCATTAAGGAGTTTAAGGAAATCACTGATTTGGTTCATGAACATGGGGTTCCAATTCTTGCTCAAATTGGTTTTGTGAACTGTAACGTCAACGGCAAGCAGATGATGGAGGTCAATGACTTGACTCTTGAGGACATCAGAACAATTCAGGCTGATTATGTGATGGCTGCCAAGAAAATCTCATTTGCAGGTTTTGACGGTGTTGAGCTGTGTGTTGGAAACAACTTCTATCTTTCAAGAGTTATGGATCCTTTTGAGAACACAAGGCAGGATGATTATGGTGGAAGCACTTTTAATCGTGTAAGAATGGTTTTGGAGATTATCAAGCTAATCAAAAAGATCACTGGCTTGCATGTGCACTGTAAGGTCAATTTGTATCAGGATGAGGAAGATTCATTAGAAATATGTAAGATTCTTGCCGAAAACGGTGCGGACAGCCTGCAGATTACAAGGTTTTTATCACCTCAATACTTCAGAAAAGGCCAAAATCAGGATATGCTGGTGAATTTTGCTGATAAAGTCGCTCGTGAAGTTGACATTCCTGTCGTGTTGGGTGGTGGAAGGTCAGACATGGATAAAATCACCGACTTGATTAACAATACGGGAATTGATTTCATTTCCATGCAAAGGCCATTCGTTAAGGACCCTGCATTTTTAACCCAATGGAAAATGGACGGTCATGGCAAATCGGAGTGCAAGACCTGCAATAATTGCTATTGGAAAAAACAAAGCGTTTGTCTAATTGAATCAAATGATATTTAACTCATCAAATCCAAAGTAATATCATGAAAAAGATATTGTATATGACTGATTTGTATTATCCCGCCAAGGGCAGAAATTACTATGAGGAGGATTTATACATCACACAAAGGTTAAAGGACTCCTTTGACTTGGTGCTGTGCCATCCTCAGAACTCAGAAAGCTTTGAAGATGATGTTGATTTGGTAATATTCAGGAACACTGGCCCTGTAACCGGATTCAGTGATGTTTATGATGATTTTGTCAATAGGGTTAAATCAAAAGGTCTCAAGACTTTCAATGAGTTCACAGGCAAGGCGGACATGTGCGGTAAGCAATATCTTTTGGATTTGACCTTGGAGAAGTTTCCTGTAATTCCAACAGTTGATACAATTGATGATTTGGGATTGTTGCCCGATTGCGAAAGGTATGTCATAAAGCCGAAGGACGGTGCTGACTCAATAGGTCTGGAATTTCTGACAAAAGATGAGATTTTTGAAAGGGATTTGTCAAATACGTTAATCCAGCCGGCAATTGACTTTGAGTATGAAGTGTCATTTTACTTCATCAATGACAAGCTGGAATATGCATTGTACGCTCCAGACAAGAGCAAGCGTTGGGATCTTCACCGATATGACTTTACCGAGAGTGATATTGAATTTGCCGAGAAATTCATAAAATGGAATGGTATTCGCTATGGAATTCAGCGTGTGGATGCCTGCCGCACCCGTGAAGGGGAACTCCTGCTGGTTGAACTTGAAGACTTGAATCCATACTTGTCCATTTTGGAATTGGATGATGTCACTCGTGATAATTTCATTGATGATTTGACTGTAGCGTTAAATGAATTATTGGAGTGAAAAACTCTCATTTTTTTATTTTTTCTTTAATTTTTAAAGATATAAATTTAAATATAACAATTGTTAATATTTAATTGAGAGTGATAAAATGGATTTTATAAGACAAAGCGATGTAATTCAATGGAAAGATGGAGAATATATAACAATCAAGGAAAACACCGTTGATGACGAATACACATACCTGTTTATCGATTATCTGCCTCCCAGAAAATTTTCAACCTATCCTAAGGATTTGGAGGATTTTGCAATTGGATACTGTCTTGGGGAGGGTTTGATAAAAGATTATTCTGACATTGAATCCATCAGATTGGACGGAACTAATGTCTTGGTGACAACAAAACTCACACATGACCCTGAGGAAGACCTGGAACAGGAGGGCATAGTTCAGGAGAGGAAAGGAAACTGTGAACATGCCTGTGTATGCCGATTGTTGGAGTATCAGGGTGTCAATTCAGACAATGCTGGAGGAATACGTTCAGAACTGGAAAGCATCGAGCCTAATGATTCTGATTTAACCGTTGATGCAACTCAAATAATCAAGGATATCAAACATTTGACCGATGAGGCAAAAATCTGGCAAAAAACTGCTGGCGTTCATGTGGCACAACTCAAGTTCGAGGATAAAATCATCATTCGTGAAGACGTAAGCAGACACGTTGCTGTCGATAAGGTGATTGGAGCCGCCTCAAAAGAAGGGTATGACTTCAGCAAATGCTACATCTCATATAGTGGAAGGATGCCTGCTGACATGTTGATTAAGGTGATCCGTGTTGGAATTCCAATAATAATCTCAAATGCCGCTCCCGCTTCATCAGGTCTTGATGTTGCAAGGATGGGAAACATCACAATGGTCGGTTTTGTGCGAGATAACAGATTTACAGTATATACCGCACCAGAAAGAGTAAATTTAAAAAAATAGATGATTTAGAGTTCATCTAAGAAAAATGAACCTAAATCCAATAAGTCGAATGTTAATATTTTTGGAGCAACGGTAACCTTACCGACTCCAGTAATTATTTTATAAGCTTCCATTGCCTCAAGACAACCAATTAAATTTGGTGTAGGTCCGATAACCGGAGGAACTCCTGAGGTCACGTTTTTTAATGCATCAATTGTTTCATCATCCAATTCCTTGCCGATTGATGGTAAGTTGAACATTTCCTCATATGTCTTGTCGCTGTTTGGCAGGAATACTGTAAGCTGTCCTAATGTTCCATGGATTGCACCGTGGATGTATGGAATGCCTTTTTCCTTTGCCTTTCTTGACACGATGACTCTTGTCAATACATTGTCGAGAGCATCTATGACAATGTCGGAATCTCCGATGATCTTGTCGATATTGGTCTGGTCGACATGTTCATTGAATGTGGTCACTTTAACATATGGATTTATCAATCTGACTTTTTCCTTGGCAACTGCACTTTTGTCAATTCCCAATTCTTTAATTGATGCCAATGTCTGTCTGTTTAGGTTGGATAGGTCAAATGCGTCCTTATCAACAAGAACGAGTTCTCCAATTCCCATTCTTGCAAGCATCTCGATGGTTTCTCCACCGATTCCGCCACAGCCGATAACTGTGATTTTCGCATCTTTAAATCTTTCCTGTTCACTTCTGGTTACTATACTCATTTGACGGGAAGCTATTTCCCAGTATCCGTCACCTATGTATCTTGTTGGCATGTTAATCACCTATATTTCTTCTTAATTTTGATAAGATGTCCATAAAATTGTTTAATGCATCTTCATAAGTATTAAAATTCTTTCCTTCAATCAATCCATTTTGATTAATGGCAATATTATCTAATTCTATTTTATCTTCGCTTTCATTAATAATTTTGTCTTCTATTTGGCCTTTTGTATTCTCGAGGTTTATTGTAAATGGAAGTTGGTATGAAAATGATTCGTTTTCATATTCAATTTCAATGAACTCGTCATCGTCAAGCTCTGATAAATTCAATGCAACCTTTCTAAAACCGGTTTCAAGTGTTTCATCACGAATCTGCTTAAATTTATCATCTTTCAGAATTTCGTTCAGGTTATCGACTTCGATTATTGCGAATTTGTCGTTGTCCCTGACCTTGACGATTTCACAGTCTGTATTTGATAGTATGTAGTCCTCAAGATGGCTGATTCGATTTATCTTTTCTTCGGTTGTCTGCGTATTTGTCGGAATTCTGGTTGCAAGGCAGGTTGTTGATCTTGAATATGGAATGTCATTCTTATTCAAGTATTCGTGAATCTCTTTTGAGGTTAGCTTTGCTTCAATGAAAGGTGTCTTGAACCCTTTCTTGTAGGTTACAAGAATTCCCGGCCTGTCAATGACCAGGTCACTGATGTTGTTGCCGTCACAGATAAAGTCAAATCCCTTTTCACTTGCGAGCTTTTGAATTTCACTGTACATCAGGTTGCGGCAAGTGTAGCATCTTTTAGAATCGTTTGATAGGAAATACTCATTATCATAAAAATTAATGTCGATTATCTCATGTTTTATTCCAAAGGATTCTGCAACTCTTTTTGTGTTTTCAATAAACCCGCTTGGCAGCAAATGATTGTTAATTGTAATTGCTAAGGTATCTTCTGCAACTTCTGAAGATAGGTAAGCTATCAATGTCGAATCCGCACCGCCTGAAAAACCGATAGCCACTCTTTTATCTTTTAAGATATCTTTAACAATATCAATTTTATCTTCTAAATTCATTGTATCATGTTTTAATTTGTACTCTAAAATTTATATAGTTAAGAGCACCTGGTTGAGGTGCTCTTGAGTTTTTAATGGGTTTTTATTTGACGTGTTTTAAGGAGTTTTTATATTCTCTCACGTTTTATTGCTCACAACCTGTTATTTTGGAGATAACATTTTTATAATTTTACTTGAATCAAGTTGTGACCTAATTAAACGAATCTTATGGAAAAAATCTAGAATCCCTTCGAAATGTTAACTATATAACAATAGTTATTTTTTCCACAAATATCCTTTGATTATCAATATATAAATATTTTATTATTTTATTATAATCTCATAAACTTTGACATTGATATAACATATTTTATGCATATTGTCATTTCTTTTAGATTTCTTGTAACTATAATGGAAATATTTAAATTATAAAAAAATTATATAACAATTGTTAATATTATCTGGAGGTATAGAAATTTACGATGCTATTGTAATTGGAACAGGTGCCGGAGGATCAACTGTGGCAAAAGACCTCAGTCATCTTGGAAGAAAAGTCCTGATACTTGAAAAAGGCAGTAAACAAAGAGATGGAAGCTATGTAAAGCACATGAAAACAAAAAAGATTGATTTGAAGAATAATTTGTCCCCTGAGGAAAAGAGGGATTATGAGTTCTTGACATATCCCTTGGAACTGACAAACATCGAGGAGATCGGAGGAACAACCACTGCCTCAATAGGAAATGCCTGCTTTTCATGCAGTGGATGTTATACCAACTCAATCATGCAACAGTTTGAGGATAAAAACCTTGATATATTTGAGGAGCTTTTGGAAGCTAGTGGTGAGTTGAACGTCACATACTTTCCCAAAAAGCTTTGGGGACACTCCACACAACTGATTGCCGATGCCGGCGATGAATTGGGATACATCGTCGAGCCGATGCCTAAATTCATCAACTTTGAAAAATGCAGGTTTTGCGGAAAATGTGTCAATGGCTGCGTTTATGATGCAAAATGGGACGGAACCTATTTTGTCAGTGAGGCTGTGGAATATGGTGCAGAACTTATTGAAGGATTCAATGTCTTTGAGATCTTGCACGAGAATGGGGAGGTTGTCGGTGTTGCCGGAATAAACCAAAACAATGAAAAGCATGTATTCAAGTCCAAAAGGGTAATTGTATCTGCAGGTGCTATCAACACTCCAATCATTCTTAAAAATTCAGGTATAAAGAATGTGGGTGGACAAATGTTTTTTGATATCTTCACAACAATTGGAGGATATCTTAAGGATGCAAACCTTAAAAATGAGCTGATGATGGGTGTAAAAGCGGAATTCGGCCCGTACTTTTTATCTCCTCATTACTCAATGCAGCTTCTTCCACTAATGGAGAGGAAAGGAGTTGAAGCAACTGAAAATGATGTAATCGGATTGATGCTTAAGTTTGCAGACACCTGTATCGGAACAATTGACCTGGAGGGCAACATTGAAAAGACTCTCACAAAAGTGGACGTTGACATGATAAAGGACGGATATGAAAAAGCTGTAAAAATCCTTTTGAAATTGGGAGTTGATGAGAACTCTATTGTGGCTACCTCCCTTAAGGGGGCGCATCCTGGAGGAACTGCTGCAGTCGGTGAGGTCGTTGACAACAATTTCGAGTCTGAGATTAATGGGCTGTATGTATGCGATGCAAGCGTCATTCCGGAGGCACCGGGAAGACCTCCAATTCTTACAATTGTTGCAATAGCTAAAAAAGTAGCTAAGATAGTTAATCAAAGTATTTAGGTGATATGATGGAATTCAAATTAAAATTTAAGGATATAGATGAAACAAGACCTTTGAATGAAAACTATACAATTAATGACTTGTTGAATGACTTGGACTTGTCCGCTCAAACCGTTGTTGCAAAGCAGAACGGCGAGCTGACAATTGAGGAAAGCCAAATCAATGATGGTGATGAAATCAAGTTGGTTCAAATAATTTATGGTGGTTGATTAGTAGTTATTTTTGTGCAATAACTACTAAAATATAATCATTTTCTTTTTTAAAGCTTTTTACACTATTAAAACCTGCATTGAGAAGGTATTTTTCCAATTCATCTGCAGTATAGACGCTCATTCCCTCTACTGTGCTTAGCCATTTTTCATCATCAGGATGGTTGCCGTCTGTTCCCTGTGCAATCATGAACTGGCCGTTTGGCTTGAGGATTCTTGAGACCTCTTTGAATGTGTTTGCTATGTCTGGCCAGAAGTATATGGTTTCAAAGGCAGTTGCCAAATCATATATTTCGTTTTCTATTGGCATGTCGCTCACATCTGCCTGCATTACTTCACATCTCTTTTCATATACGGCATTTTGATTTCTTTTTATTGATTCTGCAACAGAAACTTCAGAGTAGTCCAGACCATCAACATTGTTGTCGGTTAGCTTCAGAAACTTCTCAATGTTAACTCCGCCTCCGCAGCCGATGTCAATGATTTTATCGTTATTGCCAACGTTTATGCATTCAAATGCAAATTCAGAAATATCTCTGTGGTTTTCGTTCATGTTTTTGATAGTTTCAATACCTTCCTCGCCATGGGGTTTCATGCATTGTGTTATTTTTTCAGCAACCATAATCAAAACCTTTAATTATTTTTTAGATATATTTAATATTGGTGATTAAATGGATAATAAAATTATTGCAATCATAATAGCAATTGTTGTTATTGCCATAGGTGCATATTTCGTTTTAGGAGGAGGTGGCGAGGAAGTGACAATCGGTTATTTGCCTTCTGACCACGATGCTGCTTTATTCGTTGCAGATGCACAAGGACAATATCAAGCAAATGGAATCAAAACCAAGTTAGTTCAATTTAACAACGGTGGAGACTTGATGACTGCTATGGCTAGTGGTGATGTTGATGTGGGTTATGTTGGTATCACACCTGTATTGTCATCCATTGCCAAAGGTGTTCCTGTTAAAGTGATTTCAGCTGCTCAAACTGAAGGATCAGGTATTGTTGTTGCTAAGGATTCTGGAATAAGTTCAGTTTCAGACCTTGCAGGCAAGAAAATTGCAACTCCTGGTGAAGCTTCAATCCAACACATGCTGCTCACCTATTACTTGGAGCAAAATGGCATGTCCATCAGTGACTTGAAGGTTTCTGCTATGAAAGTTCCTTCAATGAATGATGCTTTAAAAACAGGCAAAATTGACGGTATGATTACTTTTGAACCATATGTTTCCATTGCTGAGAAAAATGGTGCTAAAGTATTGACTGATTCCGCAGACATCTTGCCAAATCATCCATGTTGTGTTGTAGTGGCTTCCGACAAGTTCATTGAAGAACACCCTAATGAGACTCAAAAGGTAATTAGCATTCATGAAAATGCAACAGATTTCATCAACAAGAACCCTGATGAGGCTGCAGGACTCTTACCAAAAGATATCGTTAGTGATGTTGAAGTTGAAAAACAAGCTATGGCTGGTTTCCCATTCATATCCGGTTTGAATGAAAGTTATAAACAGGATGTAATGGATTTCATGGATTTAGAAGTTGATTTAGGTGTTTTAAAGAAACCTATTTCTGAAGATAAAATTTTCTGGGAAGGTAGCTAATTAGCTACTTTTTCTATTCTTTTTTTTGGTTTATTTTTAAAAAATGTTTATATACTATGAGGTATATAACATATGTTATTGCAATATAACAATTGTGATAAACAATGATGGGAGGATAATATAAAATGTGTGAAATTTTTTGTTTTAATTCTAATACGCCTAAACAAGTAAATCAATGTCTTGAGTGCTTTTATAATCATTCTGAAGAACATCCACATGGATGGGGATTAGCAACTATGCAATCCGATGAATTTATTATACAAAAAGAACCTATAAAAGCAGCATGTAGTCAACACTTAAAAAATATATTATCCAACCCTATCGTTGGAAAAAATGTGTTCGCTCATATCAGACTGGCGACTGTGGGTGAAATCGTCTCTCCGAACTGCCACCCATTCATTGAGGCAGATGACAATAACAGGTCATGGATGCTGATTCATAATGGAACCATATTTGACTATCCCGAACTTGACAAGTATAAGGAAAAGGGGAATGGGGACACTGATTCAGAGAGGATACTTTTATATATAATCGATAAGGTCAATGAGTTTGAAAAGGACAAGAACGCCCCATCAACAATCAAGGAGCGTTTTAATCTATTGACTGAAATCATATCTGACTTATCAAAAAACAACAAGCTTAACTTGATGATTTATGATGGGGATCTGACTTATATTCACTCCAATATGAGGGATTCCCTATACTACCTTAAAAATGACGAAGGCCTTTTGGTGGCTTCAACCCCATTGGATAGTGATGAAAATTGGAAAGAGGTTGAATTGAATAAGCTGTTCGGATTGATTGATGGAAACATCATTTTTGAAAGTGAAGAGCATGACAATGAATTTATATTAACGGAATTCCATGAAAAGGCAATACAGGATTTCTTAAAAACACTAAATCTGGATGAGAACAATGATATCTAACGAGCAAGTCAGAAACAAACTTTATGATGAATTTATAAAACCGACAAACCAGGAGAAGAACTTCATAGGGATAGAGATTGAAATTCCAATTGTAAATCTTGACAAGAATGCAGTGGATTTTGACATTGTTCACAAGATTACTGAAAAATTTCAAAATCACTATCAAGACTTTAAAACTGATGGAATTGACTACGACGGCAACGTGTTCTCATTGAAAAATCCAAAAACCGATGATATCGTCTGTTATGATTGCTCATACAACAACATTGAATTTGCAATGGGCAAGGAAAAGGATTTATTCACTATAAATGACAGGTTCTGCGAGTACTATTCATTTGTGAAGGAATCATTTGAGGAGTACAACCATACCCTGACTGGAATGGGAATTAACCCTTACAGGAAATACAATATCAACGAACCGATTCCCTCCGAAAGGTATCTGATGCTCTATCATCACCTGAAGTCCTATAGCAATTATAAGGACGTTCCGATGCACTTTCATGAGTATCCTGAATACGGAATGTTCTCATCCGCTTCACAGGTTCAGCTGGACGTGACCCGTGAAAACCTTGTCAGGACAATAAACGTATTCTCAAAAATAGAGCCGATAAAGGCATTGCTGTTTTCAAATTCCGTTTTGTTGGATGAAAACAAGCACTTGACCTGCTTCAGGGATGCACTATGGGAATACTCCACTCATGGGGTCAACCCTCACAACATTGGTGGATATGATGTGGACTTGAGGGACATTGATGACCTTCAGGCTTATCTTGAGTCATTGAACATTTATTGTGTGATGCGTGATGGTGCATATATCAACTTCCCTTCAATGAACCTTTTGGACTATTTTTCAAGGGAATATGTTCAAGGGGAAATATACTGCAACGGAAATTACAGGGAAATCGACATCAAACCCTGCATCTCGGACATTAAATATCTCAGGCCATTCAAGTTCATTAACCTGACATTTAGGGGAACAGTCGAGTTCAGAAGCATATGCACACAGCCAATCAAGGATTCAATGTGTGTTGCTGCATTTCATCTGGGACTTAAGGACAAGCTGGAGGACCTGGAAGAGCTGATTGCCAATGACCATGCGATTTATCATAAGGGATACACTGCAGGGGAACTTAGAAAACTTTTGATTCAGGAGGAAATTCCTGCAATATTCAACAAAGATGAGATATGCAGGTTGTCCAGGGATATTGTTGATTTAGCATCATCTGGTCTTGAGGAAAGGGCAATGGGTGAAGAGATATTCTTAAATCCATTATATGATCGTATTAGGAATCATTCAAATCCTGGAAAGGACTTGATTCAGTCAATACATAATGGAGTCAAGCTTGAAAAATTGATTGACGATTACGGAAAATTGGACATAACTATTTAAATAACAAAGTTATATATTATTTTTAAGTGGGGATGGAAATGAAATTAATAAATTTGTCTAAGATATCTCCAGATGAAATTCTGGCTGGTTCATTTGGAATTGAATGGGAAAGTTTACGTGCAAAGGAGGACGGTCAATTGTCACTCACTCCTCATCCTGCAATATTCGGTGATAAACTGACAAATCCCGTAGTGACTACTGATTTTTCAGAAAGCCAGATTGAAATAATCACTCCCACATTCAACACCATAGATGAGGCATTCGATACTTTTTCTTTATTGTCTGATCTGGTCAATGCGTCCCTTCCTGAGGATGAATACCTGTGGTTTCAGTCAATTCCATGCATTCTACCGTATTGGGATCAGATTCCAATAGCCCAGTACTCTGAAGATGGGGAAGACTCCCAAAGGTACCGTGAGGAATTGGCCAAAAAATATGGTGTTAAAAAGCAGATGATTTCAGGAGTTCACTTCAACTTTTCTTTCAGTGATGAGTTTTTGGAAAAGCTGTACGCAATTGAAGGCTCAGGAATGTCATTTAAGGAATTCAAGAACAGCGTCTATCTCAAGATAGCCAGGAATTACATTAGATACTGTTGGCTTATAATTTATCTTACCGGTTGTTCAATAGGTTCACACAAGACATTTTCCAATGACTGCATTCACTTGATGGATGCTCAGGATGACTATGGCAGCTATTATTCCACCAGAGGACCTTCATTTAGAAATGCATCCTGCGGATATAAGAACTTAATAGAATTGTATCCATCATACAATTCAGTTGAGGAGTTCACCAATGATGTACGTAAGTTCATTGATAACGGGGACCTCTCTGAAGCAAAGGAGCTTTACACTCAAATCAGGTTAAAGCCTAAAGACCCAAAAGATTTGTTGAATTCATTGGATAATGATGGAATTGAATATATTGAAGTGAGAACCTTGGACATAAATCCGTTCTACAAATGCGGTCTTGTTCGCCATGACATGAAGTTTCTGCACTTATTTTTAATCTACATGTATCTTAAGGACGAATCAGACTATGAAGCTTGGCAGGAAGAGGCTAAAACCAATGAGGAGAACGTTGCCGAAAGGGCATATGTCGAATCAATGAGATTAATCAAGGACGGTGAAGAGGTGACCATTAAGGAGTGGGCTGCTGATATAATCAATGAGATGTTTGGCATGTGTGAAGTTTTGGGAATCAATGAGCCGCAAACATTGAACCTGATGCTCAACAGGATTGCAAACCCTGACATCACCTATGGTAAAAGGTTGCTCGAACTGATTAAGGAAGATGGGTATATCAATGCACATATGGAATTATCCAAAAACAACAAAAAAACCAGTATTAACAATTTGGAAAACTTAGAGCACATCAACCGTTCAGATTATGAGAAATATGTTAATATTGCATTAGTGGGCAAGTAAATTTTTTTGTACAGTTGCAAAACTTTATATACTAATTTGTTAAAATTAATCATTAGGGGTTCGAAATATAACAATTGTTAAGAGTCTATTTAACTGTCTTTTAAGAAGCAATGTATATATAATAGATCTCTTAAATGTTAATATTGTAAAGATAAATAATGGTGAAAATCATGAATAAAAAAATAACTTTTATTTTAGTGCTAGCCCTTGCTGCATGTTTAGTAATGGGTTCAGCTAGTGCAGGTCTTTTCGACTTTTTAGGTGGAGGAGACGACACAGTGAAGATTGGTTACTTACCATCTGATCACGACGCAGCATTATTTGTTGCTGACGCACAAAACTTATACAAAGAAAAAAATATTTCCACCGAACTCGTTCAATTTAACAATGGTGGAGATTTAATGACCGCTATGGCAAGTGGAGATGTTGATGTCGGTTATGTAGGAATCTCTCCTGTATTATCATCAGTCTCTTCTGGCGTTCCTGTGAAAATTATTTCTTCTGCTCAAACTGAAGGTAGTGGAATTATTGTAACTGCTGATTCTGGAATTTCTGAAGCTAAGGATTTCGCTGGTAAAACTGTTGCAACCCCTGGTGAAGCATCCATTCAACATGTATTGCTTTCAGCATACTTGAAAAATAATAGTTTATCATTAGATGACATTAACGAGTCTGCAATGAAAGTACCATCCATTAACGATGCTTTAAAAACAGGTAACCTTCCTGCAGCTATTACTTTCCAACCTTACGTAAGCCTTGGTGAAACTGATGACAACATCACTGAATTAGTTGACTCATCTGAAATCATGCCAGGACACCCATGTTGTGTTGTTGTAGCTTCTGAAGACTTCATCAAAAACCATGAAAACACTACAAAAGACATTGTGGCTATTCATGAAAAAGCAACCAAATTCATCAACAAACAAATCGAAGCAGGTAACACTAGCGAAGTAGTTAAATTATTACCTAAAGATATTGTTGCTAATGAAGATGCAGAAGCAGATTCCTTAGAAAGCTTCCCATTCATTTACGGTTTAAATGACACTTACAAAGCTAATGTGGACACTTTCCAACAATTAGAAGTTGACTTAGGAATTTTAAATCAAACAGTATCCCATGAAGACTTATACTGGGAAGCATAGTTAAATTAACTATGTCTTTTTTTCTTTTTTTGAGTCTGTAAAATTTTATAGGCTTAT
The DNA here is from genome assembly GCF_017940815.1 of Methanobrevibacter sp. Taxonomy (GTDB): domain Archaea; phylum Methanobacteriota; class Methanobacteria; order Methanobacteriales; family Methanobacteriaceae; genus Methanocatella. Next base: position 101 of record NZ_JAGAXX010000067.1, on the reverse strand, counting down.
TTAATTTTTATGTGATTTTGTGTCCAGTTTTGCATTTGGAAGTCTAAAAATGTTAGAATTCCATTTTTGGTCTTGTATAATTTCTTTATTTTTTCTGGGTT
>NZ_JAGAXX010000066.1 GCF_017940815.1 Methanobrevibacter sp. | reverse complement strand
TGGTTCAATGGTGCTATGCTTAGTAGATTTCATACCTATCGGTCAAGGCAAATTCGAATATTATTACGAATGGAAAGGCCTTGACAAAACAATAGATATGGCCTAAGAATCTCCAACTTCTACAAGCTGGAGAGGTTCAATGTGACAATTTCTAATTTTTATAAAAAAAAATAAAAAAAGTTGAGTAATATCAATTACTCGTTCTGTTTCATCATAACATATCCCTTGAACAGGTCAAGGTCTTCTTTTGTCGTGATTTTAATATTCAACTGATTGGATTTTGACAGGTAAATTTCACGCCCCATAAGATACATCAATGTAGTTGTATGTGGCTCTACCTTGTCAATCAAATCTTTTTCAACAGCTTCCTCAAACAATTGAGTTACATAACCGAATTTAAAACATTGAGGAGTATTTAAAATCATCACTGCATCCCTATCAATCCAGTTAACGGACTTGTCCCCATCATTGCTTCCCAAAAGCAGAGGGGATGAGATTGCAGGGGAGGAATTTCCCTTTTCTTTTGCTACTCTTATAGCATCGCTGACTATGTCAGGTGTTGTGAATGGTGAGGCTCCATAATGGACAAGCACAATGTCGTCGTCATCCAATTCACCCTTAAGATTTTCAATACCGTTCATCACTGAATGCTGGAAGTCGACTCCTCCTTCAGTGATCCATTTAACCTTAGTTAAGTTAAACTCTTCCACTAAACCTTTTAAATAATCCATATGACTTTTAATACATACTACTTCAATTGCATCAATTTCAGGATGATTCTGGAACAATTCAATAGTATATACTAAAACAGGCTTTCCCAAAATATCGATAAACTGTTTTGGGCGGTCAGCACCAACGCGGGAGCCGACACCACCTGCTAAAATAATCGGTACATTCATAATTTTATAACTCCTTGTAACTTTCGATAACCTCATCAATATTATCTAATATATATCTGAAAGATGTTAAAAAGAAGAATCCATCTTCCTCACCAACACTACCTTTAAACAATCCCCAGCTAATCCAATAAAGTGCATTTAGAATGGATTGTCCCATTGCATGACGGTGCTCCAATGGAGTAAGTTCGCGTCCGTAGTATGCCCTCAATAGCATTTCACGGATTTCCTCATCATATTCATATCTTGTAAATATGGAGGTCACGTCATTGACAGGGTCGTTTATTCCTGAATACTCCCAATCGATTAGGTAAAAGTCGCCGTCACTGGTTGAGATGAAGTTAGGTTCGTATACGTCGTGGTGAGATACAACTAGCTCGATTCCGTATTTTTCCCTTTCAGCCTTAACGTAATTGTCAACAATGTCAATTTTAGTAAACATTTCTTCAAATTCTTTAAACAGATTACCCTTGGTTGCACAGGCAAGGCCAATCAATCTTTTTGATTCTGCAACATTATCAAAGATTTTGGCTTCCTCAGACAATGGTATCTCATGAGTCTTGTGGAGCGCTTCCATACATTGCTTCAAGTGGGTCTCATTGCCCAATATGTCACATGGAATAATGTTCTGGATGAAGTATGATATCTTCCATCCGCTTGGGTCAATGTATATTAATGACTTGTCCAAATCATATTTCTTAGCCATGTTCTGGGTATATACCTCAGTTCTTCTGTCAATAAGATTGTCTGCGGTTCCTCCAGGATGTCTGTATACGTATTCCACATCCTTAACTGTGAACTTGAAGGATGCATTTGTCAATCCTGCCTTGATGATTTCAATGTCGGTAATCTCATTCGGATGGCAGTCGAGAGTCTTACAGATGTTTTCGACAATTTCGGAATCAACGTTCAATAGGAAGTCGCTGTCGAATTGCCTTAAATCGTCAATGTCCTCAAACTCAAAGATGTCGTTCTTGTCGAATTCCTTCTTGTATAAGGTCAAGTCCTTGATGTGGGTTCCATAAAACTCTTCCCAAAACATTCCTGCAACACCGAAGTTGTCAATTTCCTCCTCCAATAGTTGGCGGAACCTGCTTGAGAACTTTTCATTAAAGTAAGCATGACCGATCATTGCCTCTGTGTCTTCACCACCAATGTAACATCCTGTGATGATATCAGCATCGGAATAATCTACAGAAAATTCCCTGAAGTTTCCTTCAAGATATGTGCATGCACGGTATGACTGGTTAAATTCATTATCGTCAATGAATGGATTTTCAGTGAAATAATGGTCAGCACAGCAAATGAATGTATTTGCAAGGTACTCACGTGCAACATATAATGAATAGATGTTTCCAAATTGTCCATATGTGTTGTTGATTAGTAAAGTAACTTCCGGGTATTTACGTTCAAGATAAAAGAATTTCTCCTTCATGTAACCCATTACAACATAAATGTCTTCCACTCCTGCCTCAATCAGCTGTTCGATTTGCCTTTCTATTAGAACTTCGCCACGAACTATGAAAAGACCTTTAGGTTTTTCATATGTGAACGGTGCAAATCGATTCGATTTTCCAGCAGCCATAATAATAGCATTTCTCTTCATAAAATCACCATAATTATATAAGTATTTAGAAATTGTTTTATAAATAATTAATCAAAAATTAACGATTATTTACACTTTTTACTGTTCAATAAAATAAATTCATCATAGTTTTCAGCTTCAATGACATCCAAGAAGAATTTCCTTTTTATTGGACCAAGATTGTCGAGAAAGTCCTGATAATATTTGCTGTCTTTTATTTGCATATAGTCCTCTTTAATTAAGTTGAACATTTTATCTTTGCATTTTAATGGAAGGTCTCTTAAAGCAAAACGAGGACCATTTATTTTGTAGGCAAGTAAGTCAAACTTATATGCATCATACCAATCATTTCCAACGAATATCTTCATTAGCACTTGGCCAGCTGCAACTGTGTCAAGAAACTTTTCATCAACAACATGGGTTATGGACTCGTCATGCTTTCTTCTGTAATACAAGTGCTTTTTAATAATGGAAACCCTTTCTGCCTTGAGATAAACATAATAAAAGAAAGGCATGTCCTCAAAAAATATTCCTTCCGGAAACTTGGCGTCAATTCTTCTTAAAAAATCAGCATCATATATCTTTTGACAAACTCCAACAGACAAATCAAAGATGGATCCGGGAGTTTCCTTTGGGGAAAATGCCCTATTCTCAAATGACTCATCAAATGTCTTTAAATCGAACCAGTCATTCTCATATATTTCCCCATCGTTATAGTTAATCATCTGGAAAAAGGTCAAGTCCGCATTATGCCTAGTGATTTCATCATATGATATTTCCAATGCCCTTTCATGGTACCAGTCATCTGAATCTAAAAACATTATATATTTTCCATTTGCAATTTTCAATGCATTGTTTCTTGCTGCACCGGGACCCTGGTTTGACTGGTTGATGATTTTAATTCTAGAATCGCTAAATTCATTAATAATGTTTCCAGTTGCATCAGTTGAACCGTCATTAACAATGATAAGTTCAAAATCAGTGAATGTTTGGTCCAATACCGATTCAATGGCTTGGCTTACATATTTTTCACAATTAAAAACTGGAAGAATTACTGATATTGTTGCCATGAATTATAATTTAAAAATAATAATATAAAAAAATAGGGATTGAAACATAAACTATCTTCATTAATTTTAAAAAAAGTATAAGAGTGAAATTATCACTTATTTAACTTTGATTTTAGTTTTTTGCAATATAAAAAAATTATTCATGAAAATTTTCACAAAAATGCATAAAATATGATACTTATTAAAATCAACATCCAATTTGATGCAATTCAAATCCCATGGATGTAATCTTTTTACTGTAGATGTTTCTACCATCAAAAATTACCTTTTTGTTTAAATTTTCTGAAAGTAAAGCAAAGTCGGGATTTCTGAATTCCTTCCATTCAGTAATTAAAATCAGTGCATCGCAATTTTCAATTGCAGAATATCGATTTTCACTAAATTCAATTGAATCCAAATACATTTCATCAATTGTCTTTTTAAATTCATCCATAGCTTGAGGATCATATGCCCTAATTTTAGCCCCTTTATCGATAAGCTTCGAAATCACCACGAGTGATGTGGATTCCCTTACATCATCAGTTCCAGGTTTAAATGACAATCCCCAAATTCCAAAGGTGAGGCCGTTCAAATCATCACCAAACCTATCAGCTACCTTATTTACCAATACGTTCTTTTGATTTAAATTAACTTCTTCCACTTGTGACAAAATCCTTGGATAATACCCATTGGCTTTTGCAGTATTGATTAATGCATTAACATCTTTTGGAAAGCAGCTTCCTCCATAACCGCAGCCTGCATAAATATAATCATATCCAATACGCTTATCAGAACCGACACCTCTACGGACTTCCTGTATATTCGCACCGGTAACCTCACATATATTTGCTATTTCATTCATGAAAGATATTTTAGTTGCAAGCATTGCATTAGAAACGTATTTAGTCAATTCTGATGACTTGATGTCCATCAATACAAACCTTTCATGATTTAATGTGAATGGGCGATACAACTCTTTTAATATCTCAAAAACCTCTTCACTTTCAGCACCTATTACAACTCTGTCAGGATGCATGAAATCCTCAATTGCCCTGCCTTCCTTTAAAAATTCAGGATTTGAAGCTATATCAACTTTAACATCTGAAATACTATTGATAATTTTTTTAATTTCAAATGAGGTTCCAATAGGAACAGTTGATTTGACCACTATTAAAGATTCATGAGTTATACTTTCAGCAATATTTCTAGCTGCCTCAAATACGTAATCAAGATTAGCGCTACCGTCATCATTCATCGGAGTTCCAACGGCAATAAAAATTATATTTGTGTCATCCAATGCAATTTTCAGGTCAGTAGTAAATATCAGATCTCCCCTTTTTTGAGAGTCGACAACAATGGTTTTCAAATTTGGTTCAAATATAGGCATCTGGCCATTCTTCAAACCGTTTATCTTATTTTCATCGATATCCACACAGTAAACCTTATTTCCCATTTTGGAAAAACACGCTCCGGTGACCAATCCCACATACCCTGTTCCAATAACTGTAATGTTCATAGTTCACCTAAAACTTTTATTATAAATTCAACACGATTGTCAAAAGTATGATTATTTAAAACTATTTCTCTGCCCCTTTTGGCCAACAGTTCTCTTTCTGAAGGATTATTCAGATAATACTCCAACTTATTCTTCAAATCATCAACACCATCATAAGTCACAATGCAATCCTCAAAAACAGTGCTTGCAGAAGGAATATTGTCAGAAATCACCAATGTTTCACATAAAAGGGCATCGAACAATCTGTTGGATGGAAAATCCCATTCTCTCATATCCTTCCAATGATCATTTAACAATATCTTGCATGAAGAATAATACTTATGCAATTCCTCATTGGGAATGAATTCCCCACATACATACTTCTCGTCAATTTTTTCATTCCAGTGCTTGCCGTAAACGGAAACAGAATAATCAGTTTTCAAGATGTCTTCCATTATTTCACGGTTTTCACGACCTATGCCGACAAATAGAATCTCATGACTGCATGACTCATCCTCTTGAGGATAAAACACTTCCGGGTCGCTGCACTGCAGTAATGGGTAAACTTTAGTGTTTACGTCATTTCTTATCTTATTAGCATATTTTTCAGATGAGATGAAAACCGCATCATAATTTTCATATTCCTTATGGTCCACCAATTCCGGATGAGAGATGTTCCACATCAGATTGATATGATTCGGATTTGGCTTATATTCATACAATCCCCTTAAAACGAATACAATATCCACATCATCATCATTGTACCATGATTCTTGTTCATGGATGATTGCATTGAAACCTTTCCTTTCAAAAGCCCTTTTTAATGCCAATGCCATGAAGTAATCACCCCAATGATGCTCTGTTTCAGGATTGGGAGTTTTAATAGCTATTATTTTCTTATTATTCTTTTTTAATTTGCTTAAAAATTTTTTCAAAGACATATTGGAATTCCATTATGAAATATATTTTTTTTATTTTAATTTAGGGTGTCCGCCAAAATTAAATTTTGGCTGACTTGTTGATTTTTTTTAAAATATTGTTACATTGAGTTTTAATTGGTTTTTTATGGATGTGCTTTCGCAGAAATTTTCTAAATCTTCTTTTGTGTTTTTTATTTCTTGTTT
>NZ_JAGAXX010000004.1 GCF_017940815.1 Methanobrevibacter sp. | reverse complement strand
CTTCCAAAAAGTATTTCCAAAACACATAAAAAGAACAATGAAAATAGAACAAGGACTTTTAAGCAGATTCATGCTAAAATTAAATCACTGGAACATAAAAAACGAAAAAGAAAAAAATCACACAAGTTTTTGAAAGAGCCATTTTTTTTATTTCATAAAAATTTTTAACTATTCAAATAGATATATAATAATATTATGAAGATTGCAACTATTTTGGGAACAAGGCCGGAAATTATCAAGATGGCTCCAATCATTGATGAAATCTCAAGGAGAGGCATCGATCAAATCGTCTTGCACACTGGCCAACATTACGATAAGGAAATGTCTGAAACTTTTTTTGATGATTTGGAAATCCCTGCCCCTGACTACAACATTCATGTGGGCTCCGGAACCCATGCAAAGCAGACTGCACTGATGATGGAGGGCATTGAAGAGGTTCTCCTAGAGGAAAAGCCGGACATAGTGCTTGTTCAGGGTGACACCAATGCGGTTCTTGCAGGTGCCCTTGTGGCATCCAAAATGCATATTGCAGTGGGTCATGTCGAGGCGGGCCTCAGGTCATTTGACATGACAATGCCTGAAGAGATAAACCGTATAGTTGCAGACGGAGTTTCCACAATGTATTTCGTTCCCACACAGGAATCCGCAATCAACCTTTTGGCAGAAGGCTTTTCAAGAAAGAACCTCTTCATAACCGGCAATACGGTTGTGGATGCATGTCACAGGCATTTGGAAATTGCAAGAAAAAGGGGAATTCAGGAGGAATCCCTTGCAAGGCTTGACATTGGGAATATGGACAATATCCTTACATTGACAATGCACAGGGCGGAAAACGTTGACATTAGGGAGCGTGTGGTCAATATCATTGATGCGTTAAAAGAGTTGACCCAAATGAACATTGTTTTCCCGATACATCCGAGAACCAAAAACACCCTTGAGAAATTCGGGCTGTTCGATGAGCTTAACAATCTGGAACATGTCCACATCATAAAGCCGATTGGTTATCTTGACTTCCTGCAGCTGACTTCAGCCTCAACATTGGTTCTGACCGATTCAGGAGGCCTTCAGGAAGAGGCAATCACACTTGACGTTCCAGCATTGACACTGAGATACAATACAGAACGGCCTGAAACCGTGACTGCCGGTGGAAATATTCTTGTGGGATCAAATAAGGATGCAATATTGAAATATGTAAACATGATTTTGTCAGACAAGGAGTTTGCAGACAGGATGAGAAACGCTCCGAACCCTTACGGCATGGGGGACTCTGCAAAATCAACAGTCGATGCTATTGAGGATTATTATGATAACGGCTTGCTTGATATCGAGGCTCCAGAAGACATCATGTCATCATTCACAAGAAAGATGGCCATGATTGAGGAGGATATTACTGTCGCCGATTTTGAGAGCAAGGAGGATGCGCTGATTCACATGGTCTTTGATGGTGAGAAAATGTGCTTCCCTGCCGACGATTTAAACTTAAATGGGATGATGATTACTTATGATAAAAGAGAATGATTCAATTTTGGTGTTTGAATATTTCACCGCTTCAGGTGAAAAGGACAAATGCATTATTTCAGAAGCGGAAGAATTGATATTTGCACTTCTGGATGACTTGAAAGATTACAATGTTGACTTGGTAATCAACAAGTCATATGAGGGCATTGTAAAGAAATATGATAATGTCAATCCGATTCTGATTGATGAAAACATCATAGGTTGGCTTGAAGGCAATGCTGGCGATTTCAGCAATGCGATTTTCATTGCGGCTGAAAACAACAATAACCTTTACAACATAACCAAGATTCTTGAAGACAACAACGTCAATACATACACCTCCTCAGCGGAGGCTTGCTTTAAATCTTCAGATAAATATGAGACCTATGAATTGCTTCCGAACACAATTCCTCAGCCAAGGTCATTCAGATTCAAGATAGATCCTAAAGGCTATTGGAAAAGGGCAATCGAAAACCTCCATGAAAAGTGGCAGGCCGAAGACCCGTTGACTCCATTGAAGCTAATCATAAAGCCGTTGATGGGAGTTGACTGTGAGGACATAGTTATCATTGAAAACATTGAGGATTTGACCTTGGACTTGGATAAGATTTTCAAGCCAGGCTCCCGTGTGCTCGTTCAGGAGTACATTGATGGGGTTGACATAAGTGTCAGTCTTCTGTCTGACGGCAAAAAGGCAATTCCAATAAGTTTGAATCAACAGTTTGTTGAACTTAAAGGAGATAAGGGCACTTATCTTGGTGGAAAAATACCTTTCGATTCCAAATATAAGGATGAGGCTTTTGAAATTGCAACCAATGCCGTTGAGGCCATGGAAGGTCTGAAGGGATTTGTTGGAGTGGACATGCTAATCAACAATGATGAAAAGGATATCTATTCTGTGTATCTTTTGGAAATCAACTCAAGGTTCACAACACCATATGTTGGCCTGAAGCAGATTTCAAGCATCAACATAGGTGATTCCATAATCAAGTTAATTGACGGCGAATTGAATATTGAAGATTTAGACATTTCTCTGGATGGTGAAGTTGAATTTAGGAAATCTGGAGAATCATTACAAATTAGGAGAATATAATTTATGAAAATTGCAGGATTTGACATAGGCGGAGCAAATACCGACTTGGCGGTAATCGACTTTGAAGACGGTGAGATTAAAAACATCGAGGTCGATTTCGAGTACTTGCCGATGTGGAGCAATAACGATGACTTGTCACAAGTATTGATTGAATTGATTGAAAAGATCTGCCCTGTTTCAGAGATTGATGCTGTGGGTATTTCAATGACTGCAGAGCTTGTGGATGCATATGACACCAAAAAGGACGGAGTTCTTGATGTTGTAAGAAAATGTGAGGACACTTTTGACTGCCCAATCGCATATGTGGGTGTTGATGGAATGCTTTCAAAGGACGAAATAGAGGAAACTCCTTTAAAGGCAGCTGCTGCAAACTGGATTGCAACAGCACAGATTGCAACATTGATTTCAGACAACTGCATATTTATCGACACTGGAAGTACCACAACAGACATCATTCCAATCAAGGACGGCAAGGAATGTGCTATCGGAAAATCCGACTTTGACAGGTCAGCCACTGGTGAGCTGGTCTATACCGGAACATTGAGGACAAATCTTGCAAGCTTCCTGGACAAGGTTGAATTAAACGGCAAGGAATATCGCGTGGCAAGTGAGCTATTCGCACAGACTGCTGATGTCTACATGGTTCTTGACCTGATAAGTGAAAAGGATTACATTTGCGACACTTTCGATGGCGAAGGAAAATCCAAAATCGACTGCGCCCGCAGAATCGCTCGTGTCGTATGTGCAGACTTGGAAATGCTTTCCATGGATGAAATAGTTGAGATGTCCAAGTTCATTCACCAAAAACAAGTCGAACAAATCGCAGATGGCTTAAAACAAGTTCATGAAACCCAAAACCTCGACTTGATTGTCACAACGGGCCTTGGAAAGGATATTCTTGACAGAAGGGCTGCTGAACTTTTAGGTTTGAATGTCAAGTCCATGGGTGATATCTTAACAGATGATGAGTGCACTGTTGCTCCTGCAGTCGGAACAGCAGTAATGATGGAAAAATATTTAAATTAAGAGTTATCATCTCTTAATTCTTTTTTTAATAAAATTAGTACCAAACATCTTTAATTCCGAGCAGGTATGCTCCGGTGTTTGCTATTAGATGTATGATTAATGTCAATACGATTGCTACTATAACAAATAGCCAGTTTAGTTTAATTACTAATGCGACCAATATCAATGCAACAATTAGGAAATCCAATTGATCAAGTAAAGGTGCAGGTTTTCCCCTGCCGATTCCAAGTCTTCTTTTTAGAAAGCTTCCTAACGCATCGCCCAACAACGCTCCAAAACCGAGCAGGAATCCAACAATTATTCCTTGTGGAACGCTTGTCACGATTGGTGTTATTAGGTATTGTCCGATTTCAGGCAATATCATAGGTGCCAAGTGCCCTTGAACTGCTCCGGTGATTATTCCGATTATTGTTCCGGCAATCACTCCTCTCCATGTTACACCGTCGCCTATCCAACGCACTCCTTTTTTGTCAGATTTACCGAAATCAACTGGTAATCCTCCTCCAAATGCCAACGCTCCTCCATTTGAAAAATAAGCTGGTAAAATGAAGTAAAGTGTTGTTAGACATCCAAATAAAAAGATATTTAAGTCCATTAATTTTTCTCCAATCTTATATTAAGTATACTTTGTTTTTAGTAGTATATATATTATTTAATTAAGTTTAAATATGATATTGATTTAAATATATTATATTATGTAAGTTTGTACTAATGATGCAATATTGTTAGTGAAGGTGATTTTCTTGAAGATAAAAGATACTAAAAGTTTATGTCCAGAGTGTGGAAAGCCTCTAGATGCTGAAGTTTATGATGAAGACGGCAAAATCTACATCAAGAAAACTTGTGATGAGCACGGAGAGTTTGTAAACACTTATTGGAGTGATGCTCAATTGTATAATAGGATGGAAGACTTCCTTCCAACCATTACTAAAGTTGAAAACCCTTGTGTGGAAGATGTTAGTGCATGTCCAAGCAATTGCGGATTATGTTCAAAACATGAAACATCAACCGTATTGGGATTGATTGATGTTACAAACAGATGTAACCTAAGATGTCCGGTTTGTTTCGCTAATGCTGCAGTTGCAGGATACAAATACGAACCTACACAAGAGGAAATCAGGCAAATGCTCAAGAACTTAAGAAGCTTAGAGCCTCATCCATGTTCAGCTATCCAATATGCCGGTGGAGAACCTACTGTCAGAAAGGACATTGTTGAACTCGTTAAAATGGCAAAAGAGGAAGGTTTCACTCACGTTCAAATAGCAACCAATGGTATTAGATTGGCTAAAAGGGAAAACTTGGCTGGTGAATTAAAAGCAGCTGGATTGAATACAGTTTACCTTGCTTTTGACGGTGTAACTCCAGAGCCATACATTAACAACAGAGGCAGAGACTTGCTTCCAGACAAGCTCCAAGCTATTGAAAACTGTAGAAAAGTTGGATTAGGAGTTGTGCTCGTTCCTACTTTGGTTAAAGGAATCAATGATCACCAAGTCGGTGAAATCATCAAGTTCGCACTTGACCATAGTGAAAACATCTACGGCGTTAACTTCCAACCGGTATCCTTCGCTGGAAGAACTCCTGCGGACCACGTTGAAGAGCAAAGGATTACCATTCCTGACTTTGTCAAAATCATTGAAGAGGAAACCGACGGTCAGGTTCCTGTAAGTGCATTTTATCCTCCTTCAAGTGTGGAGCCAATTGCTGAATTCATTTCTCTATTGGATGGAGAGGACTCCGCTAAGGTAACCTTAAACTGTCATGAGCACTGTGGTATCGCTACTTATGTCTTCAGGGAAAAGACTGAAGGTCCAGGTATGGACAAATTAATACCTATTACAGATTTCATTGATGTGGAAGACTTATTTGATAAATTGAAAGAATATAATGAAAAGCTTAAAGCAGGTAAATTCGGATCCCGTAAGAGGGTTTTAGCAGGATTGACCCGAAATCTTCCTAAGATGGTTCACCCAAGCAGAACCCCTAAAGACTTGGATATTACAAGAGTACTGTTAAACGTATTCGCCAAAGGGGATTACAACGCTTTAGGAGACTTTTCAAAAGATGCAATGCTCATTTCATGTATGCATTTCATGGACCCATTCAACTTTGATGAGGACAGGGTTAAAAAATGTGTTATCCATTATGCAACCCCTGATGGAAGAATCATTCCATTCTGTACCATGAATTCAATGTACCGTGAAAGCGTAGAGCAAAAATTCGCACAACCTTTAAAATAATTACAGTATAACAAAATCACCCAAACTTATTCTGTATTTGGGGCAATCCCAAATACTTCGTTTTTTTATTAATCAATTTTACAGTGATACTAATGGAAATTATTCAAGGAAAAACATGGACTTTCGGGGAGAATATCGACACTGACGTCATCATTCCCGGAAGATATTTGAGAACATTCAATCCTCAGGATTTGGCTGACCATGTGCTTGAAGGGGAACGTCCTGACTTTACACAAAATGTCCAACAAGGTGACATTATCGTTGCCGATGAAAACTTCGGTTGCGGGTCTTCAAGGGAACAGGCTCCTGTGGCAATTAAAACTGCCGGTGTCAGTGCAATTGTTGCAAAGTCATTTGCAAGAATATTTTATAGAAACGCAATCAATATAGGATTGCCTGTAATCGTTTCCGACATCGAGGCCAAGGATGGGGATGTCATAAGCATAGACTTGTCAAAAGGAACTTTAGTTAACGAAACCACCGGCGAGACAAAAACTTTCGAACCGTTCAAAGAATTTATGTTGAGCATATTGGAAGATGGTGGATTGGTTAACCATTACTTAAATGATTCTGATTAGGGAGGCATGAAAATGGAGTGTCCAATTTGTGGTTCTGATGAAATCGAAATTTTAAATTCAAAACAGAAAACAACCAAAAAGAAATTCACAGAGGAATACTTACTTAAATGTGAGGATTGCGGTCATGTATTCAAGGATGTCGTTTCCTTAAAAAAACCTAAACCTTACAGATTGATTATTTCAGAGCAAGACAAATCTCACAAGACAACTATTGACCTATCTCCAAGTGACGAATTGAGCAATGGGGATGTTTTATTGTCTGACTTGGGTCAGGTTGAAGTGACCAGTATCGAGGTTGGAGACAAAAGGGTCAACAAATCCAAGATTGAGGATATCACCACCATCTGGGCATCATCAGTTGAAATTCCTGCACGTATTGGATTTTCAGTTGACTTGCATGGTGAAGTGGATTCCTATAAGCTTGACCTTGAGAGAAGTTTTGAAATAGCTCCCGGCGATGTTGTCAAAATCGACAAGCATATTGTAAAAGTGCATGTCATTAAGACCCAGGACAGGAAATTGACTTCAGGATTTGCAAAAGCTGGAGTTATCAGAAGGGTTTACTCAAAGCCGGTCAAGTTCAATAACTATGATTACGATTTAACTAAATATATTTTTAAGAAAACCAAATAGAGTGAAAGCAAATGAAAGTATACATTGAATCTTATGGATGTACCTTCAATAAGGCTGATGGACAGATTATTGCAGGGGTATTGCAGGAAAATGATATCGATATTGTAGACTCAATTGAAGAGGCTGACGTTATCATTGTAAACACCTGTTATGTCAAGCTGCCTACTGAAAACAAGGTTGTCTATAAAATCCAAAAGCTTCAAAGTGAATATCCCGACAAGAAAATCATCGTCGGCGGATGCATGGTGGAGATTGATCCTGAAAAACTGGACAAGATTGGTCCCAACTGCTCCTGGATTGGTCCTCATCAGTTGAACAAGTCTGCCGAAATCGTTGAGGGAACATATTGTGGGGAAGTCATTCGTGAAGTGGGATTCTCAAAGGAATCCAAAGTTTGCGTTCCAAAGGTCACAGATGATAGTCTGATTCACATCATTCAAATCTGTGAGGGCTGTTTGGGTGCATGCACCTTCTGCTGCACACGTTTTGCCCGTGGACCATTGAACAGTTATCCTATTGATGACATTGTTCGCGAGGCTCGCGATGCCCTTGACCATGGTGCATGTGAGATTCAGCTGACCGCTCAGGACACTGCTGCATTTGGCCGTGACAGTGGTGAAAAACTATCTGATTTAATTAAAGAAGTGGCTAATTTAGAAGGAGATTTCAGAGTTCGTGTTGGAATGATGCATCCTAAAAACATTTTAAATGATGTTGATGAAATAATCGATGCGATGAAACATCCGAAGGTATATGATTTTATACATTTGCCTGTTCAAACCGGAAGTGACAAGGTTCTCAAGGACATGAGAAGGGGTCACACAATATCCCAATACAAGGAGATCATATCAAAATTCAAGAGTGAAATTCCTGACATTACACTTGCAGTGGACATAATTGTGGGTTATCCAACAGAAAGTGATGATGACTTTGATGAAACTGTGGAACTTCTAAAGGAAATCAAACCAAGTTTAATTCATCTGTCAAAATACCAACATCGGAAAGGTGCAATCTCATCTTCACTGACTGAAATTCCACGCCCTGTAATGAAAAAAAGATCAAAATTTTTATCTGAAATCAAATCACAAATAACCGAGGATGAAAACAAGGAATTGGTGGGAACCACTCAAAAGGTTTTAGTTTTGGAAGAAGGTTCAAAAGGTGGTTTCATTGCTAAAACAGATTCTTATATTCCAGTTATTGTTGATGATGTTGAGTTAGGTACTTTTGTTGATGTAAAGATAACAGAAGCAACCGCAACTTATCTTAAAAGCGAATTATTATAAGATTTATTTTTGATTTTTTATCTTTATTCTTATTTTTATAATCTTATTATTTTTTATCCTTTAAATTTTTGTAATGCCTATATTATTTATCAAATTTTAAAAGTATATTGTATCAGTTATTATGTTATGATATGGGGCATTTATATCCATTTTTACCGATACCTTTATATACTATTGTATACTATCATTTAATTGGAGGTGTAATTATGAGTGAATTACCAATCGCACCAGTCGGTCGTATCTTAAAAAATGCTGGCGCACAAAGAATTAGTGACGATGCAAAAATTGCATTAGCTGAAGCATTAGAAGAAAAAGGTGACGAAATCGCACAAAAAGCTGTAAATTTCGCACGCCACGCTGGTAGAAAAACTGTAAAAGCTGAAGATATCAAATTAGCAATCAAATAGATTCACTAATTGGTTATTTTCAAAAAAAAGCTTTTTAAATAAAAATCTATTGGCCATTTTTCTTGGTCAATTTTTTTTATTTTATTAAAAATTTTATTTTTCACTGCTAGTTCTATTCAACTGAGTAAACTTTATATATTACTTTATACAAACCATAGTATGTTGTATAGGACCGGTGGTCTAGGGGTATGATTCCTCTTTGACGTGGAGGAGATCACGAGTTCGAATCTCGTTCGGTCCATATGCCATGGTAGTTCAGATGGGAGAACGCCAGACTGAAGATCTGGATGTCGCTGGTTCAAGTCCGGCCCATGGCATTCTATTATCTTGTTTTTAAGAAATTTTCATTTTAGCGAATGCTATCTTTATCTTTATAATGCAAGAATACTATGACCTCTTTAGGTCGTGGATGAATTGCACTGTTTTGTGTACTATTTTTTTTTAATAACTTTTATTTTTATTTATTTTGTGTTTTTTTTGGATGTTATTTTTTTTTACATGATTTTTTTTCAGTATACATTTTTTTTTATGTTGATTGTAATATTGTTTTGGGTGTGAAAAATTGTTTTGAGTACGTTATTTGATTACTTTCCAAATGCTCTTGCTCTTTTTTTATATAGAATTAATTTACAAAGGATATGTTGTGCAATATTAATTGTGG
>NZ_JAGAXX010000003.1 GCF_017940815.1 Methanobrevibacter sp. | reverse complement strand
TCCCTCAAAACCATAAAAAACACAACCAAAAAGTTAATTAACTTTAATAATAGATTGTACTTTCTAGTATATAAAATTAAAGGATAATAAAATAAGAAAAAAATTTTAAACACAAAAATTATGAGTCAGCCTCTTTTTTAAAAAAAAATTAATCTTTTTTATATTTGGCATAAAAACCATCAGTATCAGCATATATTGCATAAAAACCAAATTCTTCTGCTTTTTTTATTGATGATTTGATGTATTGCCTTCCCCATGAGGTGATAGCCTTTGCACATTCAAAGGAATACCATCTGAAACGTGGAAAACCATATATACCATACATGGTATTTGCCAATCTTTTTATTGCCTGTTGCTGTACATTCAAAGCTATTTTCTGTTGAGGATCTTCTGTTGCCTTCATTTCACGCTTGATTCTAAATCTCTCTTGCAAGATTTTATCAATAACTGATGGAATGAACCCTTGAGGGGATTTCTTGAATTTGATTCCATGTTCCGGTGAAATGTTATACTCATCTTCGTTTTCAATTTCACCCAAGGTCATCACATCAGGAGATATGTTCTTTGAGATGATAATACTCGGATATAGGCTTCTAAAGTCGAATTGTACCAAGTTTTCATGAAGTCCCTTTTCAGGTTCCCTTACATATCCACCTTCATTATCGTCTGCAGATGCCCTATCCGCAAAGTTAGATCCTTGCTTGTTAGGCACAACCTCATCATCAAAATAAGCTTGCTTTACCAAAAACCATTCTGCCTGTTGGCCGGTTGCCATACGGGAAACGTCAAATAACGGTTGACCTATAATACGGGTAAGTTCCAGATTAAGAGGCAAAGTTTGTTCTGCAATCTTTAAAGTGGACACCACATCATCAAGTGAATAATCAAATAAGTTGTCCAATTCCTCTCCACCATTATCCCAGAACTCAAAAATCCTTTCTCCAGGAACATCAATCTTCTCTTCACCGAATAGTTCATAATAAACCCTTTCCAGAGTATACCTGTCAAGAGTCATGTACCTTCTCATCACCAGATACAAGTCAACATGAATCAATCCCTTAAAAGAAGCCGCATTGGCATATCCTCTTCTGATGAACTTGACGTCAGAGCCGTCCATTCCAATATCCAAATCGACGCCCAATATTTTTGCACGGTCCTTGAGATACGGGAAATCGAAATTGTCTGAGTTATATCCGACAATGATATCTACATTGTTGTCTTTTATTATTTTTACAAACTCTTCAATCATTTCCTTTTCAGATTCCACCTGATTTACAAAATTATCTTTCCCGCTAGAGTTTGTTTTAGTTGAGATGACCTGGTTTATTCCAAAGTTGCTTGAAACACCAATCATGATTATCTCGTCCTCTTCGGAATTCGGCATTCCATGAGGGTTTCTGACTTCCAGGTCAAAGCTCAATATCCTGAAATTTTGAGGATATTCCGGAACCCTCTCAAGAGGCTCTGTCAATTTAAGAATTTCAATGTCCAGTTTTGAGGAGTCCAAATCAAGGAATGAGTCCAATTCCTCTCCAACTGCGATAACTTCAGTCATCGGAATGACATCACGGTCCATCAGGTATCTTCTGTAAAATGGAATGTCAAATTCCCTAATTTGAATTACTGAATCCAAATCCCTTAGTGCATCCCTGTTTTTAGCCAGTTCCTGAGGATGCTTGAATGTGACCTTTATAAATTCAGATTCAACCTGAAAATCTTTTTTTGTTAGCTTTTCAATGTTGACAACATCAAGATTGTCTTCAATTTCAGATATGCATTGGTCCACATCATCGCTTACTACATATAAGTAAGGTTCAAATGTATCATCAATGAGAACTATGTTCTTGTCGCCTTCTTTTGAAAATAACCTGATTACAGGCTTATCCTCATAAGTGACATAATCAATATCCAAAATTACAACATTTCTCTGCATTTACGCATCTCCCATTAGAAACTCTTTTCTATAATTGTCCAAAACAGCATAGGTTATTCCTAAAATCAATGGTCCTACAATGAATCCCACTATTCCATAAACAAGAGGGCCAGACAAGAATCCAATCAGCAATATTAACGGATGGATGTCGGCGTAATGACTTGAAAGTGCAGGCCTTATGTACATGTCCACTGTACTTAGGAAAAATCCGAACAGCAATACTATCACTGCCCGTGGATAGTTTCCAGACATTACATCCATGAAGAACAATGCCCAATAGATAGGCCAAGGCCCGAACACAGGAATCAATTGCAGAATTCCGGTTATCACACCTAAAAATATTCCATAAGGATAACCTAGAAGTGAATATCCTATCGCAGCGAATATTCCGATGATGACAGAAGTCAGGAAGTGTCCGTAAAATATGCTTCTTAAAACATCCTTTACTGATTCAACGGTTTTGTCAAAGAAGTCCTTTGAATCATCAGGAACAAATGACTTGATGAATTCAAGGCATCTTTCTCCATCACGAACGAAATAAAATACGGAACAGACAAGAATAAATAAATCCAAAGTAACATTCATCAAGCTGCTTGCAAATTTAACTAAATAATTTAGGGCATAGCTCCCTATTTCATGCAGGGAAGAGTTGATATTTGCAGATATTGAGTTTATATCAAAATTTCCCGGCAGATATGCACTGACTGATGTAATGGTAGCGTTTATGTCATTATATGAATTTGTGGCAAGAAATCCGGACAATATTCCTGAAAGCTCCATCACTATATATGCAACCAGCAATATCAATGGTATCAGTATGACCACCATTGCAAGCAAAATAGAAACTGAAGAGTATTTTAATTTTGATTGGATCTTATTTGCTACCGGCCTAACTCCATAAGCCAAGATAGCTCCTAAAATCACCATGTTCAGAACAGGAAATATGAACATTAATGAAACTATCAATAAAAAGATTATCAACAATACTGGAGGAGTTAACTGTTCTTTAATGTCTATTCCCATGTTATCATCCTCTTAATATTTTACACCAGAAGCGTCCCTTCTGTATTTTGCAAATTCTGTAATTTGTTCGATTTTGTCGTTTTCAAAAACAGGTCCTTCCACACAAATTCTCCAGCCTTCGCTGTCAACACAGCACTGACCACACACTCCAAGAGCGCATTTCATATATCTTTCAAGAGAATATTGGGCAGGTATTTCAGATGCTTCAAGGATATCAAATATTCCTTTCATCATGATTTCAGGACCACATACAAATGCATAATCGTAAGTTGTTTCTTCAAGCAAACTGCTAAGGCAATTTGTGGCAAAACCCTCAAATCCGAAACTTCCATCATCAGTACATGGGTAAACCTCAACACCCAAACTTTCTAGAGAATCCAAAAATAACAATTCATCTTTTGTTTGGGCTGCAGAAATAACGCTAACATTATTATTTTTAGCCAAATCAGTAGCAATTGAGTTCATTGGAGCCATACCTACTCCACCACCAATAGCAATGATTTTTTTGCCTTCAAATGAATTATCGAATCCATTACCGTAACTGCCCCTTATACCAATTTGGTCTCCAACCTTCAAGTCATGCAACTGGGAGGTGAACTTGCCGATATTTTTGACGGTTATTGCCAATTCATTGTCATTGATCTGTGAGATGGACATCGGCTTTTCATTATGGAAATTCCAAACCATTAAGAATTCACCGGGATTTGGACGTCCAAGTGTTTCAAAATCCCAATCAAATTTAAATGTCTTTATGGTAGGAGTCTCTTCGATAATCTCTTTAATCTCTACAATTTTTGGTTCATTAATCATGTGCAATCCCCACCATTTCATCAATTGAGTTATAACCTTTTTCAGCCATGAATTTTTTCAATCCTTCATTAATCTTACTAAACACTTCAACACCTTCATCCATGATTGCAGTACCTATCTGAACTGCACGGGCACCTGCAAATATGAATTCAACAACATCCTCGAAAGTGTATACTCCTCCAACACCAATCAATGGAATGTCAACTGCCTCGTAAACTGAGTAGACGTTGCGTATTGCTATTGGCTTGATTGCCTTGCCGCTCATACCGCCAAACTTATTTGACAATACAGGTTTTGCAACATCAATGTTTATTTTCATTCCAGGACCTAAAGTGTTGATTAAGGATAAGCAGTCCGCTCCTGCATCCTCACATGTCTTTGCAATTTCAGTGATGTCTGTTACGTTAGGTGTCAGCTTTGCAATGATTGGCACGTCACTTGCATCCTTTGATGCTGAAACGATAGTGTGTGACAAGTCACAGCTCTGACCGATTGAAGCCCCGTATCCGTCCATCGCATGAGGACAGGAGATGTTAAGCTCAATCATGTCAACGTATTGCTGAACTTCACCCACAAGGGCTGAAAACTCATCAGGTGTTGCCCCATATATTGAAGCAATAACTACATTGTCTTTCCTTTCGATTTTCTTCAATTCCTCCTTGAAGTTTTCAACTCCCGGATTTGAAAGGCCTATTGCATTTATTATTCCCCCGTCAACCGCAACGGTTGTAGGGTTTACATAACCTGGATGAGGATTCAGTGAAAATGACTTTGACACGACTCCTCCCGCACCAGATTTTAAAATCCAATTCATTGATGAGGCATTGCTTCCCATTATTCCCGCTGCCAGCATCAATGGATTTTGAAATTCCACTCCACAAATATTAGTTTTTAACATAATATCAACTTTGTAATTAATTATTTAATTAGTTTTTGTAAATTTGTCAATGATTTCTTGATATTTTTCATTTTGTAATTTTAAACTTATTACATTGGTTTTATTGGACTTGACTATTTCTTCATTTGCTTTAGTGAGGTTTGAAATGATTTCATCCTGCTTTTCAATGATTGAATCTTTTTGGGATAACAAAGCTTCATAGTTTTTAGAGATTTTCCTAAGCTGAATTTCCAGTTCATCCGAATTGGATTTTATTTGGGTTTTGTAATCATCGATTAAAGACCTTAAATACCTCACTTGGTCTTGCTTGTCCTCGATTATGGATTCCTTTTCGGCAATTTTTTCATGAAGATCATCAAGCTCCTTTATTCTGGCCTTATCATAGTCTATTTTTGTATCAAGCTTATCCTCCAGGTTCTTATTTTCATATTTTAATTTAGTTGAGTATAATTTCAATTTATTTATCTGTTCCGCCTGGCTTTTCAATTCCATTGACATCTCATCAATTTCGGCATTTTTTAGTTCAATTTCATTTTTTAAATCTCTAAAACTTTGTTTTGACATGATTATAACCTATTAGATAATTTAATTTTCAATGTATAAAAATACTTATTAAAAATAAAATGAATAAATTATCTCATGGAATGCTATATAACTTATTGTGTTAAAGGATATTTTGCTTTCAATAGTGAAAATGAATTAATTTCGCAAAAATTATTTCCAGAGGATGAAATAATCATCAGATTAGCCGAAATTAATGACAAAAAAATTGTTAAGGAAGAATTGGAAATTATTGAAGAGGTTTCTAGAGATTATGATGAAATAATCATCGAGTCCAATAAACGTTTATCAGATTATGATAATGACAAGATTACAATAAAAACTCCAAATAAGGCAGGAGAATACTTAAGAAACAATTATGATGAGTTTAGATTAAATGATGCTGAAATCACAAACATCTATCAAAACTTAGCAATCTACAAGATCAAAAAGGAATCTGCCAGCGAAGATAAACACTTAATCCAAGCCATCAATTCCATTGACGAGATTGACGAAAGCATATCCAAATTGATTGAAAGAATTAGAGAATGGTATGCATTATACTTCCCTGAAATGGATGTCATCAAGAATAATGAGACCTACATAAAGCTGATTTCCGAAAACAAAAGCAAGGATGAAATCATAAAGGCAAAACCTGAAGCATTCCCCGACAACATCATTGATTTAGAAGATGACATTAACGAAGAAGACTTGAAGATTATGAATAATTATGCAAAGTCCATTCATGAACTTCAAAAATCAAGGAAAAACATTGAAGAGTATATTGATTTGAAAATGGACAGCATCGCTCCGAATTTAAAGTTGTTAGTTGGCTCAACATTAGGTGCAAAACTAATTTCACATGCTGGAGGAATAAAACGTCTTGCAATGTATCCTTCAAGTACAGTTCAGATAATGGGTGCGGAAAAAGCATTGTTCAGGCATTTGAAAAGTGGAGACCGTCCACCAAAATACGGATTAATCTACCAGCACCCTCAAGTGCGGGGCGCTAAGTGGTGGAATCGTGGAAAAATCGCAAGAATGCTTGCAGGTAAGATTTCACTGGCCGTAAGAAGAGATGTTTTCACAAAAACTTTTGATAAAAATGTGTTTGAAGAGTTCAAGCAGGAAGTTGAAGAAATAGAAAAAAACAATCCTTTTCCAACAAAAACCACTAAAAAAAGGAAAGAAGAAAAGTCAAAATCCAGAAATAAGAAGAGAAAAGGTAAAAAGAAAAGGAAGAGGAGGTAGAGCATGAAAGTTTATTTTAAGGATGGAAACGTCGCAACTAAAAATTTAACTCCAGGAATATCAGTTTATGGAGAAGAATTAATTAAAAAAGATGAAGAGTATAGGATATGGAATCCTAGACGCTCAAAATTAGCTGCAGCCCTTTTAAATGGATTAGAAAATCTGGACATCCAGGACTCCTCAAAAGTATTATACTTGGGCGCTTCAACCGGAACAACCGTATCACACATTTCAGATATTGTAATAAATGGAAGGGTTTATGCGGTTGAATTTTCACCCACTACCGCCAAAAAATTGGTTCAACTTTCACGTCAAAGGCATAATATTGCTCCGATTTTAGGAGATGCAACAAAACCGAAAGGATATCTCAATATTGTTGAAAAGGCAGACCTAGTGTACTGTGATGTAGCTCAACCAACTCAGACAGAATTGTTTATGAAAAATATGAATCTGTTCTCAGCTGAAGAAGGGGTTGGTCTTTTAATGATTAAGGCAAGAAGTATAGACGTGGTTCAAAAGCCTAAAAAGGTATTCAAAGAACAAGAAAAGAAATTGAAAGAGAAAGGTTTTAAAATTATTGAAAAAGTGAAATTGGAACCTTACGAAAAAGACCATATTGCATTGTTAGTAGAAAAAAATTTTTAATTAAAATCAATGAATTTACATAGGATTTTTCGTTAAAAAATACTTCTGAGAAACATAAAAAAATACTACAAAAAACCTGAAAAAGTATTACTTAGATACCTTTTTATACTATAAAATAAAATATTATATATGCTAATGCAAATAAAATAAAAGTTCATTGAAACGTCCTTTAGGTTGATTCACTCTATTAATCACTCCATTTAACTCATTCCTAAAGGCATGAACTTATTTTATTGAATAACTTATTTTTAGACAACTTTTTTTCAGAGATTGATTTCATGTTTTTTAATCTAAAAAGTATTACTGAATAATGCTTATATTCAACTACAGATTTACATTTTATTTTAAAAAATAAAATGATAAAAACACAAACAAGAAAACTAATTTTCACCAAGATACCAAATGATAATTTAAAAACAATATTGATTTAAAAATATATTCCCAAAATAAAAGCCAAACAAGGCAATTTAATTTTACCTAAAAAAATATTCAAGAAGAATATTAGACAAGAAATACCCTCAATTATATGAAAGATATGAATAAAAAAAATAATGGTTAATAGAAATAACCTACTAATAATCAAGTGAAAATTTAATATAGTATAACCGTTGAATGAAAATTGCATGATTAAATAAGCATATGTAGATTAAGTTATAATTTTTGAGAAATTACATCTAAAATCTTTTTTGCAATTTCATTTTTTGATGCCAATGGGACTGTTAAAACATCATCATCATCAACTATTAAGACCTCATTGTTATCAGATCCAAAATGACAGCAATCTCTGGAGATGTCATTGGCAACGACAAGATCTGTTCCAGCATCCTTAATTTGTTTTCTGGCACATTCGATAATTTCATCTCTTGAAATATTGAACTCCGCTTTGAAACCTACTAAAAAAATATCAGGATTGATCTTTTTAATCTGACGTATGATTTTAGTTGTTGGCTTTAAATCCAAAAATAAAGAATTAGCTGAATCAATTTTCTTGTCGGATTTCTGTTTAAATTCAAAGTCAGAAACGGCCGCAGTTGATATGAAAATATCATAAGAAGGAATCAACTCTAAAACAGCATCGTTCATTTGCTTGCTTGTCTCAACATGAACAACATCAAAAACTGAAGGAATGTCTACAGTAACATTGGCAACCACCAATTTTAAATCGGCTCCACGAATGTATGCTTCACGTGCAAGAGCCAAACCCATCTTTCCTGAAGACTTATTGGTGATTCCCCTTACTGAATCAATTGGTTCATAAGTTCCCCCAAGACTTATTAAAACTTTTTTTCCTTTAATAATATCAATCCTTTTTATTTAAATTAATGGTTCTCAAAGATTCAAGAACAATGTCATCTTTTGAAGGAAACTTAGCCTTGCCCTCATCCATTCTAGGTTTGATAAAAGTTGCAGAACCTTCATTCTTGATTTTATCAATATTCTCTTTTACTGCCCTATACATTGAATCATGCATTGATGGGACAAAAATAATTGGAGTGTCATGCCCTTGAGCAGTGATTAAAAGGGTTGAAATAGGATTATCCGCAATTTTATGAGCAAATTTAGAAATTGTATTTGCAGTTGCAGGGGCAACCAATATCAAATCTTCCTGAGAATATTTGACATGTTCGATTTTGCCTGTCAGTTTAGTTACAACTTCATTGCCTGTAGCGAATTCCATCGCATTAGGATGGATTATTTCACATGCAGACTCGCTCATGAAACATTTAACTTCCATTCCTTGCCTTTTCAGTTCACGAGCCAATTTGATAGATTCAGTAGCGGCAATACTGCCTGTAACACACAATATTATCATTAAAACACCCAATTATGTTATTTGAATATCAGTCAAAATATAATTAAACACATATAAATTAGCATCGAATTGGTCTAACGGTGCGCTATATAATAAAGCGTAAGCTTGACCTCCTTTTTCGAACCAAACTGCCTTATGCTCTTTTTGAGCACCATCTTCATTAGATGTGTAAACGTATTCTAATGCATTCTTACCCGCAACAACAGACTCCCCAGAAGAAACTAAAGTGAATGAAGAGTCATATTGCATTTGCTTATATGTATCATTAACAAATTTGGTGAATTCCCCAGTGAGAGGTTTCTTCTCAAAATTAATATTAACTTGACCTACACCGGATGAATCAATAGAATCTTTTTTAGATATAGCCATTATAGAATAATTTGAAGTAGCTTCAGAAGATCCCCAATCAGAAGGATATGAAATAGACAAACCTCCCTTTGATAATGTCTGAATATTGGTATCTCCTTCAGGACTGGTCTGTGCGCTAACTCCTGAAGCTATAACTATTAAGCATAACATAATGACAAATGCTATTACACTTCCTTTTAATATTTTATTTTCCATTCAATCACCTTAAAATATTAATTCACCATCACTAGTCGCCAGAACTCGAATCAGAGCTGGATGAACCTCCAGAGTCAGAGCTTGATGAACCTCCGGAATCGGAACTGGATGAACTACCTGAATCCGAACTGGACGAACTAGAACTTGAAGAACTACTTGAATCCGAACTGGACGAACTAGAGTCCCTATCGGTCGTAGTTTCTACATCATTTGAGTTATCCTTATCATCTGTATTCTTAACAACTGTGTAATTTGAAGTATCAACTTTGGTAACATTTGTAGTATTGGTAATTACCGCATGAATTTCAGGGAATGCTGTATCTTCAACAATTGCGACAGTATTTGTGTCTGTACCAGTTTCAAAATCAAAATTGAAAACCCCATATGCAACACCTGCAGTAAATGCAATAACCAATATCAAGATGGTTATTAATCTAAATGTGCCGCTGTTCATTGATGACTTTTTCTTCTGATTATACCTTGCATCATCCTTTTTAGGGTTAATAATATACTTTTGAACTAAATCTTGCTCTTGTTTCTTTCTATCTTTGGCAGGTTTTCTACGTCTTTTCTTAGAATTTTTCGGAGCAGTTGATTTGCCTTGCATTGATCTAATTCTTCTTGTGGCCTCAACCGCATCAATAGAATTCAATTTATCTTCATATTTTGAACGAAAATAACTATATTTTTCATGAGAAATTTTTCCAGACTTATAATCTGATTCCAAACTGCTCATGATATGTAAAAGTTTATCTCTATCGTCTGACATGCCTACCCTCCCTGAAATTATTATAATGTAAATTATATTAATACAATAATTTAAAGTTTCCTAAAATTCAGGGTAAGAACCTAAAACTTTTAAAAAATAAGTTTTTTCACCTATTTCATCCAAAATGTTTTGAACAACTTCATCGTTTTTATGGCCATTAAAGTCTACAAAGAATAAATATTTACCTAAACCTTTCTTAGATGGTCTTGATTCAATTTTAGTTAAGTTAATATTGTTTTTTTGAAAAATCCCTAAAATATCATACAATCCACCAGGCTTATCTTCATATATAGAAAAGATTATTGAAGTCTTATCATTGCCTGTAGGTTCATGGTCATTTTTTGAAACAACAACAAATCTGGTTTCATTATTATCCACATCTTGGATATTTGGTTTCAAAATTTCCAAACCGTATAATTCTGCAGCGACCTTATTTCCAATAGCTGCTTTATTTCCATAACCAATAATATCCTTACTGGCTCTTGCCGTACTAACTGAGTAATGAGGCTGAATTTTATTTTCACGGATGAACTCCTGGCACTGGGCTATAGCCTGTGCATGAGAATAAACGTCCTCAATATCCTCCATTTTGGTCCCTGGATTAACTATCAGGTTTTGATTGATTGGAATGATAATTTCCTTATAAATCTTTAAATCAAATTTATGAGCCAAAGAATCCAAAGTTATTCCAACTGGACCTTCAATAGAATTTTCAATTGGAATAATACCAAAAGAAGTTTCTCCATTATTGACACTTTCCATTACTGCCGGAATTGTGCAATATGGAACTAATTCATCGCCAACCATGTTGGCAGCTTCATGTGTAAATGTTCCCTTAGGACCTAGAAATGAAATTAAAGTAATACTTAGACCCCCTTTAAAAAAAGAAAAAAATAGATAATTTAAGATTCTAATTTTTCAATTAGTCTTAAAATATCAGTTTGAGTTACGATACCAACGAGTTTTCCTTCTTCAACAACAGGCAAACCGTTGAATCCTGTTTCCATCATGACATTGGCCACTTCTGATATTGTGGCGTCCTTAGATGTGACAGTAGGATTGTGAGACATGATATCATCAACCAAAACATCTTTGATTTGAGATTTTTGGTATTTTTCTGGAACGTTTTTTCTAAAGTCGATGAATGCTCTCATTAAGTCTTTAGAAGTTACCATTCCCTCAAGCTTATCATCATCCACAACTGGCACTCTGCCCACATGAGATTCAATCATTTGTCTTCTTGCATGAACAAGTCTATCAGTTGGTGACACTACTGTTAATTCTTTAGTCATTATTTCTTTAACAGTAATTTTATCAAAAGCAATTCCCACTGCAAGAGTAACAAAATCTGCTTTGGAAACTATTCCAACCATCTTGTCATCCTCGTTCATGACTGGAACAGATCCAATACCATTTTCTAACATTAATTTTGCCACTTCATCTAATTGCATTGTTTCAGGAACTGTGAATACATCTTTAACCATTACAGATGAAATATGAAGTCTAGATGCAGGCATACTTTCATATTTTGCGGAACCAAGCTTATTAGCTATGTCCCTTTCAGAAATAATACCAACTAACTCTTTATTATTTACTACTGGTAAACGAGAAACGTTATGTTTACGTAATAATTTTAAAGCATCAGAAAGATTTTGATCTTTGTCTACGGTAATTACGTCCTCAGACATCAAATTCTTAATTTGCATATTATCATCTCCTATATAGTATTTAATATCTTTTAACTGCGTTTAAAACGTCTCTTTCAGTGATGATTCCAATTACTTCATCATTTTTAACAACTGGCACTCCACCAATATTCTTTTCAGCGAAGAGTTCACATAACTCACCAATTGTCATTGTTGGTTCAACTGTGATTGGCTCTTTAACCATGATATCGGATATGACGGTTTTTAACACATCAGTTGCCAAATTGGAATTTAAGTTGTCGAACAATTCTTTTGCATTTAGGAATCTTATTACATCAGTGGAAGTGAGTATACCTAACAATTTTTTAGCTGCTTTGGAAATGTCAGCTTCACCACCAACAATAGGAATTCTTCTTAAACCATTTCTTACCATGATTTTACATGCATCACCTAATGGAGTTCCTGGAGTTGTATTAAACACTTTAGGACTCATATAATCTTGTACAGTTTCTTTACCTGCAACGCCTGCGAGAGATAAAGCAATATCCCTTTCAGTTACGATACCTGCAAGTTTTTCATCAGCATCAACAATAGGTATAGCACCTAATTGATTAGCTAGCATGGTTTCAATTGTCTCACCAATTGAAGATTTATTAGATTCTGTAATCAAATCACGAGTCATGATTTCTTTAACTGGCTCATTGATAGCAGCTAAGAAGTTGTCTTCGTATTTTTTCTCAATAATGTTGAATTTTTTTCCTCCACCAAAGAAATCTAATATATCCATTACTGTTACAATACCTAATAATTTACCAGAACCAGGATCAGTGATTGGCAATCTTCTAAATTCATGCTCCATCATTACTTTTGCAGTATCCTTGATACTTTTGGAAGGAGGAATTGAAATTACATCTCTGGTTGCAATAGCCATGATGTCTCCTTCTTTATCATGAACTTTAGTTTCACGTTCAACTGCACCTGTGTTTGATTTTCTATTAACGGATGTTTTATCTTTCATTTTCACACCTCATTTCACAATTGCCTTCTTATTTAAAAATAAACTCATAAAAACGATATTAAAAACAAAATAATTCACTCAATATCCAATATCTTATGGATTTGAGGAATGGTGGAAACTTCAAAATATTGCCCAACAACTTCGGAAAATTCAAATAATTTAAAATTAATGTCTTTCCATTCTCCTAACGGACTAGAAGGTTGGATAATTATTTTAAGGTTGCTTTTGTTTGAAATATTCTGTGATAATTTTTCAACTACCTCTTTAAATGACTTTATTTTTGTTGACGGCAATATAACTACTTTACAATATACATTTTTAGACTTTGATATTAATAAATTTAGTGATTTAATTTCATTTAAAAAAATACTTTCATCAAATTCGCCATCAAAATGTTCCGGAAGTTTAATATCCAAAGAAACCATGTCCAATCTCTCAATTGAATCAATATTCTCCGGTAAAGTACCATTAGTTTCAAGCATTATATTTAAATCGGTACTTTTAGAGACTTCGGATATGAATTCAGGATACAGACTTGGCTCTCCCCCAGTGAATGAAATTGTCTTGCAGTCAGGAGTCAAGATTTTATTAATCTCCTCCAAAACTTCCTGAGGAGTCATTAATATACCAGACTTGGTGGATTTGCTGTCATTGGTGTCGCAATAGTTGCAATTTAAATTGCACCCTGCAAACCTGACAAATATTTGTCTTTCGCCAATCCAGAGACCTTCTCCTTGAAATGATGAAAATATTTCAATTATTGGGGCCTTCATTCTAAAACTTTCCTATATTCAGCACCTTGGCCAATACCTTCATTTACGCAAACTGCAATATATTCCAAATTATCATAGGTTTCAGATAGCTTTTTAGCCAATGATTCAGCAAAAAACTTGGACAATTCCTCTGCAGATGTATATGGTAAAGGTAACAATACGCAGTCCACACTAGGAATGGTGTAGCCTTTTTCCCCAATCTTAAAGTAGATTGACTTTTCCTTTTTCAAGTTGAAAATTGAATCTTTTTTCTTGTCAAAATCCTTAAATTCAATTAAATCATTGTAAACGGGAATTAATAATCTGTGGTCAAGCTCATCACAAATAGCTTTAGTGTATTTTTTAACGTCCTTAAAATCAACTACAAATTCAAATTTTCCAGCCCTTTCACCTTCAATTTCAATATCCACAAAATAGGAGTGGCCGTGAATGTATCCGCAGGACTCATGACCCGGAATTACATGGGCTGAGGAAAATCTTAAATTGGATTGAATACCATTTACTAAAATTTTCATCATAACACCTTTGTTTTACTTATATCATTTTCAATAGTTTCCAACTCATCAATAAATCTGTTTACAGTGGTATTGATTAAGTCCAATAAATTATCATCATTAAATATTTGCTTATCTTCGACTTTAATGTCATACAATCCGATAGTTTCAACATCATCAGGAGTTCCCTTATCCTCCAAATTAAGCGCAAAGTGAATTTTTGCAGAGCTTAGGGAAACGCTTGCAATGGAAATGGACAATTTTCTGTCATCCACAAAAATGTCATCCCCTTCCCTTTTGGTTGAAACTCCATATTCAGTTAATATTTCTCTAAAAATCATAACCAAAAGCCTTTGTCTTAAATATGCGACTCTCATGTTTGTAGGTTGCTGGTCAAAGAATTCACAAATGAAGTTGACCATGTAATTTGACTTGATTTCAAGGCCCACATCTGCAAAGTCCTTTAGATTATCTGGAGTGATATTGACCGGGCCAATCCAAGTTACGATTGAAGATCCGTAAATTCCAAATTCCTGGAAAGCCCATGACGGATTGATTTGACTTCCATCATATTCAAATATTTTATCAACATGTTTATGAGTAATAGACATACAATAATTTAAGATTAAATATTTATATAAATATTAAGATTGAAAGTAATATAAAGGAGATAATAACATGGAACAAGTAAGAACAAGAGACTTTATTTACACCAGTGACGATTTATATTTCGCATCAACCAATTATATTCACCCTGAAAACAGAGTAATTTCCTTTTTAAGATACGTCCCTGACCCTGAAGGAGACCGTGAAAAAGACGGTAAAAAATATAGAAAAGTGGGGTCTGAAGAGGCATACAGCTACTTAAGGGAAAATCATCCTGATTATTTATATTTCTCTGATGTTACCAATGTTGAAATGATGGGAGTGCCATTGGACAAAGTTGAAAGAGTAATCAAACCTGAAAACAGATTATTAGGACTTAAGAAAACATTTGACGAAGGAGGAGAAGTTAAAAATCCCGAATTGATTGCAAAATTGATGGATGTTGCGGACTTTTTCCATTTCATGGCAGACATCCCCTATGACCATTTGGGAATTTCAGGATCAATCTTGCCAGGGCTTCAAAAAAGCGATGTTTCCGACTTGGACTTTGTAGTTTACGGCCTTGACAATCACAGAAGAGCAATAGCTGCTTTTAAGGAACACCGTGGAAAGGAAGTCTACATCGAGGAAGTCGACAAGCATATTACCGTTGAGGGAATCACTGACGATTATTGGGACTTCGTATACGATAAGAGAATGTATGACGAAAGTTTGACCAAAGAAGAATTCAGATGGTATGAAAACCGTAAAGCAAACCGTGGAACAATCAACGGAACATTGTTTGACATCTTGGCCACAAAGGATTATGATGAGATTGAGGGAACCTGGGGAGATACCGTTTATGAACCTCAAGGAATCGCACAAATCGAATGTGACATCGTGAGCGCCCTCGGAGCATTCGACAACCCTTCATTATACACCATTGAAAATGTGGAAATCATCGATGGAGTGGACGTTCCACTAACAGAGGTTGTTTCATTTACTCACACTTATGCCGGAGAAGTCGTTGACGGAGAGCATGTAGTTGCTAAGGGCAAAGTGGAAAAGGTCATTGTCAATGGGGAGTTCAGCAATTACCGTATTGTTGTTGGAACCACACGGGAAGCAATTGACGAATATTTAAAACTCAAGGAAAGCCCTGCTTAGATAAAATTTCATGAGAGTCTCACCTCTCATACCTATTTTTTAAACAAACACCCCTACTAATCCATTAAACATTCTATTTTTATTATTTAATTAAAAATAATTATAATCAAATAAATAATATTCAATTAAAAAATTAACGGGTTAACAATTCATTCAACCTTTTTGAAGAAAATATAACTCTCGTTAAGCAAAATCAATACAAATAATATATAAACTTCAATGACAAATATATTATCTATTAATTTAATGTGATAAAAATGACAGAGACAAAAAAACAGGAATGGAATAGTAATCTTGCATTCATGATGGCAATGATTGGTTCCGCTGTTGGACTTGGAAACATCTGGAGATTCCCAAACGTATTGTATTCCAACGGTGGAGGATCATTCATGATTCCATACATCGTTTCATTATTCCTACTTGGAATTTCATTTGTTCTTGTGGAATATGCTGTTGGATTCAAATTCAAGAAATCCATTGCAAGAATATTGTATTCCGTTCAAGAAAAATTAGAGCCAGTAGCATGGTTCATTCTATTAATCGTATTTTTAATAACAACCTATTATGTTTGTGTAGTCGGTTGGGACTTTATCTATATCGTATTGAGTTTTACAAAAGCATGGGGAGCTAACCCTGACTTATATTTCTCAAATAACGTTTTACATGCAACAGACTCAATGTATGGATTGTTAACCATCGTTCCAAACGTGCTCGTTTCAGTATTCATAATATGGTTCATTGCATGGATGATTATCAAAAGAGATTTAAATGATGGAATCGGTAAAGTAAGTCAAATATTATTACCATTACTTTGTTTGATTGTGGTTGGAATTGTAGCATTCTCATTAACATTACCTGGTGCTTCTATCGGATACACACAAATATTTACACCTGATTGGAGTGCATTGACTAACCTTGACGTATGGTTAGCAGCATTTGGACAAATCGTATTCTCCCTAAGTTTAGGTATGGCAATTGCAATGACCTATGCAAGCTACTTGCCTGAAGGTTCAAAACTGGTGGACAATGCAATCATCGTTGCATTTTCAAATTCCGGATTTGAAGTGTTCAACTCAATCGGAATATTCTCCATTTTAGGATTCATGACATTAAGTTCAGGAATTCCATTCAATGAACTTGTAACCGAAGGAACAGGTCTTGCATTTGTTGTTTTCCCACAAGTGTTCAACACAATGGGTGGTGCAGCATACATAATCGGCCCGCTATTCTTCATATGTATCCTATTTGCAGGAATTACATCTGTAATAGCACTTCTTGAAGGAGTATGTTACTCAATTTCCGAAAAATTCCTTATCGAACGTAAAAAGACCGCAACTGTTGTATGTATTATTGGATTCTTAATATCATGTATCTTTGCAACCGGTGCAGGAAGTACAATCCTAGGAATATTCGATGCATACTTGAATAATTTCGCATTGCTCTTTGCAATCCTTCTTGAATGTATCATCTTCGGTTGGATTTACAAGTTTGATGACTTGATTGAAACATTAAATGCAAATTCAAACATCAAAGTTGGAAAAACCTGGAAAATCGTAATCAAATTCATCTTGCCTATATGTATTTTAGGCCTTTGGATTCAAGGAGTTTATTCAACACTCAGCAGTGCAGATAACCTGAGCATAATAGTTATGGGAATCTTGACAGTACTATTAATAGTAGTTCCATTTATCTTTACAAAATTGACTGCAGTTAACAAAGATTACTATAACGTATAAAATTGTATCAAATAGCTAAATTATTAGCTATTATCTTTTTTTATTTTATTTAACTAAATTGTAATGATTTATAACTTCTAATTTTAAATATTATTAGTTCAATATTAATAATAAGAATTTTAAGAGGTTATAAAATGATAAATATTTCTTCTATCAAATTACATATGTACTGTCCAATGAAGTTATACATACAAACCCATGTGGATACAAGCGAAAATGAAGATTACCAATTGGCAATCGAGATTAAAAAGCTTAAAATTGATATTCAGGACCTTATTCAAAAAAACATGCGCAAGGTCAAAAAGGACATGACACTAAGCGAAATTGAAAACATCCTGTCACAGAACATTGACCCATACATCGAAAGCACAACAAAATCCATAAAATCAATGAACCTGGGACTTGAAAATTCACAGATAAATGAAATAATTGATGACGCTTACTTTAAAATAAAAATAACAGCATTGAAAACCAAACAAGCAATGACCATTCTCAATAAAAATGCATTTGCCATAACAGACATGTTTTTTCCAAATTCAATGTATTCATACATGTTAAAAGATAAAAGTCTTGATTTAATCGGAGTATGTGACAAAATAGAAATCATCGACGGGAATTATTATCCAATCACCATTAAAAGTTCAAACCCCCCACTCAAGGGAGTTTGGGACCAGGACGCGATAGAACAAGTAGCCTATGCAATACTTCTTGAAGAAGAATTTAACACAGAAGTGTATGTAGGCTTTGTCGATTATGAAAAAATAGGGGATAGGCGCCCAGTTGTAATGGACGTTAACCTTAGAA
The DNA here is from genome assembly GCF_017940815.1 of Methanobrevibacter sp. Taxonomy (GTDB): domain Archaea; phylum Methanobacteriota; class Methanobacteria; order Methanobacteriales; family Methanobacteriaceae; genus Methanocatella. Next base: position 84,642 of record NZ_JAGAXX010000003.1, on the reverse strand, counting down.
AAGGATTATTCGAAATTATTCGTGAAGTTAAGGAAATAATCGATAATAAAAAAATTCCAAATGTTAGAAAAACTCCAAAAAAATGTGAAAAATGCGAATATAAAGAAATTTGCGATAAAAATTAGATGAAAAGGGAGTTAACTAATAACTCCCTTCCCATATGTCCATAAACATGAATTAAAATTTAATGTTGTCTCCCAAACGGGAAATATTGAACACCGCAGTATCAGCGATTGACATTACCGCCAAAACACCAGCTTGAATAGGATCAGTGATAATCAAATCTGCATATTTTGTTACGCTTCCAGGCATGTTAAGGCAAATTACAATCAGATTACTTTCCTGCTTGACTTTCTTAACAGCTTCTGTAATTTCACCACCCATAAGTGAACCTGCAAGCACCAATGCACTTACACGAGGAAGCCTTGAGATAGCTTCAATAGCTTCAGCAAGATTCTTTTCACCAACCAATGGTATTGTATCGATACTGATACGTTCACCACGTATGTTGTGCCTATCCGCTTCAGTGATTGCACCCATTGCAACTTGAGACACTTGTGCTCCGCCACCAACGATAATTATACGTTTTCCATAGATATCCAACTGAGAACCATGCAATTCAACAGAGAGCACCTCCTCGATATTATCCAAATCGGAAAGCAACTCGTCAATATCTTCAACATGCTCAAGCTCCAAATTAATAGAACCCATATTGTTCTTTTCAACGAATAGGTGAACATAACTGATATTTGCACCATGGGATGTAATGACATCAGTTATATCATCCAATACTCCTTTTTTCTCAGTAGATTTTATTGTTAATGTATAATCATTCATTTTATGGCCTTACTTTGTCAAGTTCTGCATGTGCTCTTTTCCACATGCTTAAAAAGTTATCTTCTTTGCTGACTGGAATTACATCAAGGCCCAAGTCCCTATGTTCCTGAATCCATTCCTCATGAAAAACTGGTATTTCAATTTTAATTGGTTCAGAGGTTTTATTTACAACAATAAGATTCCTGTAAGGAAAATCCCATTCAACTATATATCCTCCAAGACTTACCATATGATACGGTCTCATAACAAATTTCATAAATAATCCTCCTTATAATAATCCAAGTACGATAGATAAAATTCCAAGTAGTGTAGCTCCTAAAATTGTAGGTAACAACTGTCTGTTTGTAAATACTGGGCTAAATGCTGAGAAGATTCCCATCATGAATACGAAAATCAATGCCACAGCAACGTTTACCAAGATTCCCCATGACAAGATTGTTGGAGGCACTCCAATGAACAACACTGAAAATACCGCACCAAGAGTGAACATGAAAAATCCTCTGGTTAACACAACGACAGCCCTATACTTAGCCGCATATTCCATATATGGCCCTTCAATAACATCACTTTTCGCTTTAATGATTGAAAACGGATATTCGTTTAATATTATCATGTAACCAATGAAAAATACAATTGCTGCAATTCCACCAGCCACTGTGAATAAGAATGGTCCGTTTACTTGTTGAAATGCCACAATATCCTTTAGAAATACGCTTCTAGCTGCAGTTACCGGAGCGAATAATGCTAAATACAATGGGAATGAACCATAAGTAATCATTCTGAGGGATCTTTTAGCACTGATGTCCTCAATGAATGAACGGGTTGCATTATTGTGAACTGCACCTTTAATCTGATCAGGGAATGGCATGTTAACTGACATTACTGACTTAGACAATGCTCCCATCAACACATAACAGATTTCCTCAACTTTTAAGAATCCTACAATTGCCACTAAGCTTGCAAGTGCAGGAATCATGTAAGCTTCAGGAGTCAATGCCAAAAAGATGCATAAAACAACGATGAAACAGATTATCGGCAAGGATTTGTATAATCCTGGAACCGGAGATGAAACTTCAACATTCTCCTTGAACATGAATTTTATTGGAGCCATAATTCCAGGAGCGACCACTTTAGGTCCTATCCTTTGTTGAATTCTAGCGTGAATGTATTTTCTTTCAATTCCCGGAAGGAATGTTGATATTATGAAACAGACAAGCACTGTGGCAATTACTGCAATGACTGAATTGATAATAGTATTTTCCAACATGACTCTATCTCCTTATTATTTCAATTGCTCTGTCTGTACATGTGAAACATGGGTCACATTGTACAATACATAATTGAGCGTCAGTTATCTGATCACCAATACATGCATATTGCATTGCACCAATATTCGCCATAGAAGGTGTTCTTATGATACTGTGCCTGACTCTTCCGCTTTCCAATGCATATGAATGATACAGAGTTCCCCTTGGAACTTCAATGTAACTTTCACTAATGTCTGTGTCAAACATTTCCCAGTCACGGTTTACTACCTTACCTTCAGGAATATTTGCAATAGCTTGCCTAATTATCTTGATTGATTCGAAGGATTCCAATGCCCTCATGACAAGATTTGACTTAACGTCCCCATCAGGCTGGGTGATAACATTGAAGTCAAAGTCATCATATTCAAACATTGTTGTTCTTAAATCTCTTGCAACACCGGTTGCCCTAAGAGTTGGACCTGTCACCGCAAGTTCAATTGCTTGATTTTGAGGCAATACCCCAATTCCAGTGACCCTTGATAACAATATAGAATCAGCCATGAACCTATCGACAAAACCTGTGAGTCCTTCTTCAAGCGCATCCATATCATTTTTGAGTCTCAATAGTTTGGCTTCATCCAAGTCACATCTTGGCCTTACTCCGCCCAAAACAGAACATCCGTATTGTACACGGTTCCCTCCAATCATTGCGAGAAGTTCCATGACTATTTCTCTCATGTAGAATACCCTCATTGAAAATGTTTCATGAGACAAAACTTCACAACCGTGTGCTAAATACAAGAAATGTGAATGTAAACGTTCGAGTTCACCCATGATTACACGAATGAACTTAGCTCTTTCTGGAATTTCAATACCTAAACCTAACTCTGCAGTTCTGCATGAATTCCATATGTGTGCATTTGAACAGATTCCACAAATTTTTTCAGTTAAAGCATTGGCCTTTTCAACAGGAAGACCTTCCATGATCCTCTCTACTCCCCTATGATTAACACCAATAGTTATCTCAGCTTCCTGAACGATTTCATCCTCAACAAAAAGCCTTACCCTATATGGTTCCAATGCAGCAGGGTGAACTGTACCTAATGGAATTTCAGTTTCAATTATTTCGCTTCTTGGTACTTTTTCATCCATCAAACTCCTCCTTAATCTGCATCCAATAATGTAGGTAAAAGTGATACAACTCCAGCTAAAACATCTTGAGGTCTTACAGCACAACCAGGAACTTTTGCATCAACTGGTATAATATTTTCGACTGGACCCTCAATTTCCTCTGAAGGAATGTCACCATAACAATTCTTATAAACACCACCCATTAGCGCACAACTTCCTGCAGCCACAACTAATTTGGGATTAGGAATAGCTTCATAAATCGCTTCTAATGGTTTCCTATTTAAATGTGTAACCGGACCTGTTACAACCAATACATCAGCTTCACGAGGATTCCAGGTTAAGAACACATTATATTGTTCAGCATCAAAACGTGGGGATAAAATTGAGTTTACAATTTCAATATCGCATCCATTGCATCCGCCAGTATAAACCAGCATGACATGTATCGCTCTTGCTCTTGAAAATGATTTAAGTCCCATCTAATCACCATCCTCACTGTTTTTCAGCACTGTTTTATCAGATAAATATTGTGCAATAAACTTAAGTTTATCATCAGAAATTTTAAATGGCTGTTCCAAAGTGCTTGCAATGTCAACTTCTTGGTCCCCGACATTACTTGGGTGTATTGTTCCTTTCTCACCGTAAAATGAGAATACTGGACAGAAGTCATGACAATAGTAGCACACAACACATTTTTCAAGATTAATTTCAGGCACTTCACTTTTAGTCCAATCATCAGTTAACTTAATAGGACTTGCTAATTTTTTCATCTCCACTGCACCTGTTGGACAGACATTTGCACAACCTGCACATCCGATACAGGCTTTCTCATCAACCCTGTCATCGACCTCCACAGATAGTGTTGCAATCTGATTTCTCATGTCCATGTCTGTAACTCTATCAGCTGCAAAAAAGATTCTTTTAAAGTTAGTAAATGCTCCTTCCAAAGCTATTCTTAGTAAACTCATTTAAATACCCTCTATTGAATCTTTAAAATTTCTTTCGAATAAAAATGCTTTTGCAGGACATGCATTCTTACATGCACCGCAGTAAGTACATTTCTCTTCATTAACTACATAATTACCATCAATTTCCTCAATTGCATCATATGAACAGATTCCGTGGCACAATCCACAATGCATACATAACTTTTGCTCAATGAAATTAAATCCATCTTCAATTTCATTCTTATACATTGTTGATTTTGGAATCGCATCAACAGGACAGTGAACTGCACAGTTTTCACATAAGACACATTTGCTCATGTCTACAGATATTGAGCCCCTATGAAGGGTAATCGCACCCTCTTGACACATCTCAACACAGATTCCGCATGAAATACAATCGTCAGACACTTCACCGTTCCAACATTGAGTAATGTATTGACGAGCATTGACCTCATCACACACCTGTACACATTTTCCGCAACTTACACAGAAACCGGACAATGTGGACAGTTCTTTGTCATCATACTCATCATAGATAAACATTTCAGGGTCTTCAGTCAATGTCTGAACAGGACAGTAACTCATTGCCAATTCATGAGTCCTATTTTCAGTATCTGCAGTCGGATCATATCTTAATTTACCTTCATCTTTCTTAAGTGAACCGTTTTCACATAAATCAGCACATAGTCCACAGTTCAAACATGATATGATACTTCCTGTAGGTTTTTGACGCAAGTTATTAATAACTATATTAAAGTCATCCACAGATATAGCGTTATTAGGACATGCCTTCATACAGTTCAAACAAAGTGTACAAGTAGACTTGTTAACAATTTGAAGCTTGTTCATAGATCCATTAGGACAAACGTCCATACACAATCTGCATTCCCTACAGATTCCATCAGCCCTATCCACTTTAACATGGATTGCACCGGTTGGACAGTATTCTTCACATCTACCACAGAAGATACATTTTTCCAAATCGGTTGCGAAGCAATTTCTTGAAACCTCAGTGACCTTATTCTTCTCATTCTTATGACGAACATTGTCCAATGGAGGATTTAAAATATTTAAAGATTGAATTAATGTAATCTGCTTATCTCTTTCAAGTTCAAATCCATCAACACGACATTCAGGATATTGCTCTGCACAAACTCCACAACGTGAACAGATACCATATACGATTCCGTCCTCAATTGTGATGTTGTTTGTCGGACAGTTGTACATGCACATTCCACAGCCGTTACATTTGGCCCTGTCTACAACATATCCCCCATAACTGTTTTGGAATATAGCTCCGTTAGGACAGTTTTGATAACAAATTCCACAAGTGAGACAGCTGAATGGTATACCATTTACTAGTCTAATAGATTTTGTAGGGCATGTTTTAATACAATCCTCTTTTCCTTCACATGTATTAGTTGATAAAAACATTTTAAAAACCCCTTATTTACTCCTTGCAAATATTAGTTTACCTACAAAAATTCCAATTAAAGCAGATAAGAATGCAGTTGAAATCGGTAAATCTGTGTAGAACGGATAGTTACCGGATTGCCATGCCACAATAATTCCTGCAATAAATATGAATACAAATGATCCAAGAGTGAACTTTGCATCGCTGACATTAAGCTTAATTTGTGATCCTATAATTAAACCTAATATTAATCCAAATATTATTGGCCCTAAACTTATCATCATTCACTCTCCTCCACAATTTTCTTAAATCCTGCAAATGCAATTACAATTGCAGATAATCCTACAAATACTTTTAAACCAACAAATATGTTGAGATATGGAATGATTCCTGCATTTGTAACATCAGGATAATGGAATGCAGTTTGAATTGCTTGAGGAACAACATTGAGTAAATCAGTACCGAAGTTGTATAAGTAGAACCCCCCTACAAATAAACCGATTAAACCAAAGAGGATAAATCCTAATGCACCAATGGATTCCAATACTTCAATATAAGCGTGAGATAATTCCAATGGAGAATTACCCAATCCATAAACAAGTATGGACAATATAATTCCACTTGCTATCATTGCACCACCTTGGAAACCTCCACCCGGAGTGATGTGACCTCCAAGAATGGTCATTATACCTAAACAAATCAATATGATTGAAATTGGTAAGGATATTAATTTTAAAATCATACTGCCTTGACTCATCTTTTATCCCCCAATAATCCTCTTCCAAAGACTAATAAAACCACTAAACCAGCAGTTAATAAAATAATTGATTCACCTAAAGTATCGTATGCTCTGAAATCAAAAATAACAACAGTTACCAGGTTTGGAGCAATTTGTGTTCCTAAGGCATTATAAATATTACTTACACCCGGATTAATCATGCTGCTTAAATGGAAAACAGCATCAAATAATGTAACAGAGAATATTGCTGCCATTACTGCTGCAAGTATATTACGAATAGTAGATTTAGACAAGATTACCACCCCAGTACATGAATACGACAATTATTGCAAGTGTTACGATTGCATAGAACAGCATTTTCTCAAGAGAGTCATCCTGTTCCTTTTTAAATTTAGGAATGAGTGGAATATTTGAAATCAATACAACCGCCAATATCAATGTTACCAATGCAGCCAATAAAACATTGACATGCCTTAACAATATAGCGGAAAGAACCAATGATACAATTATGAATATTTCTGCTGTAATACTTCCGGAAACGTCCGCATTGGTTACAGGACCCGGTGAAAACAATTTTTTAAATTGTTTTACAACATCAAATATTTGATCATAGAGTTTCATAATATCCCTCCTACAAAGTTAGAAATTCCAGTTGTCACCACATCTGGGAAAATACCTAACAGGATGATTATAATCAACAATACTCCCATTGTGAAAATCATTGATCTAGGAACCTCTTTGTTTTCAAGTTCTAAGTCCTTTGGTTTCGGTTTTAAAAACATTGTGTAGAATGTTTTTACAAACACTACAAATGTAGCTATACTTACCATAATTGCTAAAATTGATAATTCCGGATATCCGCAATTTAAGGAAGCTTGAACAAGCATTAATTTTGATTGGAAACCGTTAAGTGGAGGCACACCTGCCATTGCCATACCACCAATAAGAAGCATGATACTTACTTTTGGATGGTATGCAAGAAGTCCACCAAGTTTTCTTGTGTCCACTTCGTTTGTCGCTTCCACGATTGCACCAAATCCTATGAATAATAATGCAGTAATCAAGATTTCATTCAATGCTTGGAAAAGTCCTGCTGTTAATGAAAATGTTGTTCCAAGCCCAATACCTAAACCGATGAAACCTAATTCTCCTACCGCTAAAAATCCAATCATTCTTCTGAAGTCTGTTTGAGTAAGTGCGAGTGAAACACCTAATATCATAGCTAAGATAGAGAAGAACACTATGAGCACTTCAAAGATTGGAAGTGTGGAGAATATTCTAAACATGATTAACACAATTGAAATCATTGAGATTACTGTAAATGATTGAAGTAAAGCTGCTCCATGAGGTTCTGCTTTTGAATAAACTCCAGATTTGATAGTATGGAACGGTGGTAAACCAGAAGCATATAACCAACCGAAGAATATTAATGCGAGAGACATTAAGAATACTGGAGATGTTATATCAACCAAACCATTGTGAACAGCAGTTGCAATGTCTGTAACGTTTACACTACCTGTCAATGCCAAGAGGAATCCAATTCCTAAAAGCATTATAGGAGAACCTATTGACCCTAAAATCATATATTTCAAAGCCATTTCATAACTGTAATCAATGGATGATGCTGCCACAATACCCACTTGTGCAAGAGCCAATATCTCAAAGAACACAAACATGTGGAAGATATCATCTGTTAAAATCATTGCAGTTACAGCGGCTGTACCTAAGAACAATAGGAACAGGTAAGGTCCTGAAACTTTCTTATATTTTGTCAAGTAGACAAAGACTACTAAAAATGTTAAAAGACCAACAATCGCAATGAATATTTGTTGCAGGAATGTGAATGAATATGTAATCGCAGGATGATACATCACATTTGTTACATTATCCAGAATAGGAGCGTATCCTCCAAAGTAGTGAAGACCATAGTTTGAAGCCAATGGTATAATCGGAAGACATATCGCTACAACAAATGCAAATATTTTTGTCGCCTTATTGAACTTTGAGAATGCACTGATAAGCAATGCAGCCATCAAAGGAACAATAACCATGATTGGAATTAATTCATTCATTGTACTCCTCCTGTTTTGATGTGTCTGCCAACATCACTTTTGTAGACAAAGTGCCGTATCTTCTGTATAAAACCATCACTAAAGCCAACATTACCGCCAAGGTACTTGCACCGATTACAATACTGGTCAATACCAATCCAAAAGGCAATGGATATGCAGCATTTGATGCAAACCAAGTGGTATCCATTCCAGGCATTAAAATAGGTACGACACCACCTGCCTTATAACCAATAGCAACAATGAACAAGTTTACACCCTCTTCGATGAAACTTATACCGATGATCTTTTTAATGATATTATCAATAAAAATTGCAGAGTAGACTCCAATTACAATTAACGCAACTGATGCCATTAATATCGCAAGTTGTGTTTGAGCCATTAGTCATCACTCCTTTGAGTCTTTTTAACAGCTAAAGCAATAAATACAGGTACAATAGCTGCACCAACAATAGCTTGAGTCAACGCAACATCAGGTGCCAATAAGATTTGGAAAAGAACTGCAAGAGCCCCTCCTGAAAAACCTGTCAATATTGCTGCCTTTAACAAGTCCTTTTGAATAAGAGCAAGAATTGCACTTAAAACCATGATTATGCATAATACAAATTCCAACATCTTATTCCTCCTCATCAATTTCGATTGTAGTTACTGAAAATCTGTCGTCTGCCTTAAGTTTTTCTGAGTTTTCACTTTCTAAAGCTTGCATTTTTTCTTTAGGGTGAATGAACGGATGATTTTCATCTACTTCTTCTTCAACTGTCATCAAATCAACATTATTTTCTCTATCTTCATTTTTCCAATAAGCATTAGCTATTGCATGTGCTGTGAATGGAGACAATATAAAGTACACTCCCGCCAACAGATATTGTCCTAAACCAATCAACGCAATGATACATGCAATATCAAACAGTCCAACAATGTGGATTCTTGCATAGACTTTATTCTTTGTAGTATTGCTTAAGCTTATAAGGCCCACTGCAGATATTATGATTAATATCGCCGCAATGATTAAAAGGGCTGCTTTGATATATTCAATCATTTGTCATCCCCTCCTAAAACAACAGCAAATGCAACAGTGCCTACAAAACCAAAGAATATTAAAGCTAATGATATATCTCTAAAGAATTGAAGATTATATAAGCTACCAACAATAAGTAATGCAACTGCAAAAGCGTTTACAATTACGGAACTTCCTAAAAGCCCCATAGATGTAGATTTGTATGCGCTAGCTCTCAATGCAGCGAGCATCATTATTATTAATGCAATAACCAAAATATATTCTGAAATTAATAATATATCCATACTATCTCACTCGATTGTTTACTAAAAGAAAAATATTATTCCAACATTTTCTTTATATAAGGTTCAAAAGGAATAATATCCTCTTTACTTCTTGGAGAAATAGCAGCTACTTTGATAATGTTATTTTCACTGTCTAAGTCAATAGACAAAGTACCAGGAGTCAAAGAAATACTATTTGCTAAAATTGTCTGTGAAACAGGCCTCTCTAAAACTGTTTCAATGTCAACAACTATAGGATCAATATTTCTTCCCATAATCCTTATAAAAGCAACATCAATAGTTGCTTTAATGATTTCATAAATAAGGTCTAAGAAATAAATAATTCCATAACCAATTCTAGTCAAAAACATTAAACAAGCTCCATTTCATTTAATTATTAAATGTCCTAGTTGACATTAATTAATAATATTATTATTTATCATGATTATTTATTATAAATGTATGCTTTTTTAAAAAAAATATTTAAAACTTGAATTAAACTATACAAAAATTTTTAAAAAAAATTAAATGAACAAAAATGTTCACTAAATTAAAAAAATAACGTCAAACTACCAGTTAAATCGGATTTTAGACAAAAATTTACAATACCTAAAATATATAAATATAAAAACATATAAATTTAGTCACACCTAAAAAGTGATAATATGGATTTAATAGATAAGCTTGAACCGATAATAATATTTTCCGCAGTAATATTCGGATTAATTTTTTCCAACATCCCATTAATAGCTGAAAATACTGCATATCTAATCAACATATTCCTTTGCTTGATGCTTTTTGGATTATTCCTAGAAATACCATTAAAAGAAATAAAAGACAGTTTTAAAAATGTTAAATTCACATCAACAAGCTTGATTATCAACTTTATCTGGACACCATTATTCGGATACTTTTTAGGAAATCTATTTTTAAACTGGAACATTGATATCCTTATTGGATTTTTCATGCTGATATTAACTCCATGCACAGACTGGTATTTAGTTTTTACCAAAATGGCAAAAGGAGACATTACTCTAAGCTTATCAATTTTACCTATAAATCTAGTGCTGCAAATTATATTGTTGCCAATATATCTGATAATATTCTTCTCAAGCGGAAACACAATGGATTACAGTCAATTGGCATATTCCCTTTTAATTGTCATTGTCATCCCATTCATCGCTGCCCAAATCATCAAATTCATATTGAATGATGAGTTAAATGAAAAGGCAAGCGACCTGTTCTCTTCACTACAGATTTGGTTTTTGGCTCTTGCCGTATTTTGCATATTCGCAAGCCAAGGAGAACTATTGTTCAATAACCTAAACTCAATTGTAAGCATTTTTGTCCCATTACTCATATTCTTTGTAGCGAACACCATAATAGACCTATTGTTATCTGAAAAAATCAACTTCACATATGAGGAATATGCAAGCTTGACAATGACCACATTGGCTAGAAATTCACCTTTGGCACTTGCAATCGCTATAAACTCATTCCCCGGACATGAGTTGATTTCAATCGCATTAGTTATTGGTCCATTAATAGAACTTCCGGTGCTGTATATTGTTTCCAAGTTTTGTTTATGGGTAAAAAATTCTGGACTGTTCTTTACTTGCAGATTCTAAAGAACATACTGCTCAAAAATCACAAAAAGAATTGGAATATGAATTATCAAAGATAATACTGCCAACAGAAACACCATGCTCAATCCAAAATTTCTATAAACCTTCTTTGATGAGATTGGCGCAAAAATCTTAATTCCCGCAGGAGTAAAAGAATCAAGAACAACATGTGAAAACAATCCCAAAAACAAACTCAAAACAATTTCAATATAACTTATTTCCATTGTAGGAAATACAAATAAACCAATGAAAAATAATGGAATGAAAATCATTAGCAGCTTCTTGTTCAAGAACAAAAAACTTAAGAGAGCTATCAAAATTGCCATCAGAAGATAATGATTATCGATTACAGTAACTGCATCAATCAGTTGAGAGCCCCAAATCAAAATCAAAGATACGGCAGCAGTCAAAGTCAAGACGCCAAAAATCGAATGGGTAAAACTTCTGTGTTCTGAAAAATAAAAGGTAACCCCTAAAAAAACAATTATTAAACCAATATAATAAGGTAATTTAAGGATATAAAGTGAAATGAACACTATCAATCCTAAAATAATTATCTTGTAGACATTGTCCTTCTTGAATTTATGATCAAAGTCAGGAATATTTGCACCAATTAACGTTAAAGCAATTGTTAGAGGATTGTGAAAAAACATGAATGCGAGTACTAATGCAAATATTGAATGTCCCTTATAGGAAGACAATTAAATCACCTTAGTTAAAAATAGGATTTGAGTATTTAAAAGATTAATCAGAGAGCATTTGAAAAGTAATATTGTCTAAACGCCAAAATAATCTAAAAAGCTTTTCATTTGGGAAAACGATTTTTCAACATTGCCCGCACCAACACTGCCAAAAGGAGCCAACACCTCACATGTCACTGCAGGGATTCCTTTCAGATTGCAAACATCCTCCACAGCCCCCTTATATGAAGAGCCCGCATAATCAAATGAGATGATTTCAGAGCCCACATCCCTTGAAATATAATTAGCGATCAAATAGCTTTCAGGAGTCGGAGATTTTGATGAGAAAACTGATTCCCTACCCGGATTTGAATTGTAGGCAGTTGAGTGAAAATCTCCCACAACATTGATTCCCAATTCAACAACACTTTGAATAATCAGATTACTTACTGAATCATGAATATGCGCAGAACGATTTAAATCCATTGCATTAAATGTCCTTTCATTATTCATAGTGGCCTTTGGAGCTGCAAACGGAATGAAATATAACGTATGGTTAAATTCATTTCCAATCAAATCGTTTAACAATCTTACATTGGCCAGTTGGGGAGACAATTCATTGCCATGGATTCCGGACAATATTAAAAGTTTGTTCCCACCAGTTCCCAATTTAAAAATAGGAGTTCCATGAACACATTTTTCAAGAATGAATTGAGTGAATCTATTCAATTCCAAACTTTTCAGAATATGAGAATTTCTTGAAATGAAACCTCCTGAAAAATCAGAAACATAGGCCATTTCCAAATTGCCGAATTCCTCAATTTTTTTAAAATGCATAATTAAATATACAGTAAAACTCTTATTTAAAAATAAGTATGAAAATGAAAAAATATATTAAAAATCTGATTAGGCTCATCAATTATGAAAGAGATGCTGAAATTGACCTTATGACACGAGAGATAAGCACAATGTCAGGTCAAAAAAGGGAAGAGTTAGGAAGAGCCATCAATAAAGTCAAAGGAAAAAGTTTAGGGAAGGAATTGGGAATGCAAATCGTCCAGTTCGGAAGGTCTGAGGTGATTGACACAGAAATATCTGTAGGAGACATGGTTCTGGTAAGTACAGACAATCCCCTCCGTAGCGACTTGACAGGAACAGTTACCGAAAAGGGTGCAAGATTCATCAAGGTTGCATTTGACAAGAGAGTTCCAAAATGGGCGATAAAAAAGAAGGTCCGCCTTGACCTATATGCAAACGACATCACATTCAGAAGAATGGAAGACAATTTGAATCATTTGAGTTTAAAGGGAAAAAACGCACTTGAATATATCTTAAGCGAAAGAGACCCTAAACAAAACCGCAAGACACCTTACATCAACTATATTGACGAATCATTGAATGATTCCCAAAAAATAGCTATTGAAAATAGTCTGTCCTGTGAAAACTTCTTTTTGATACATGGGCCTTTCGGAACAGGAAAAACACGCACACTTGTTGAACTGATTTCACAGGAAACACGTCAGAATCACAAGGTTTTAGCTACGGCCGAAAGTAATGCTGCGGTCGACAATATATTGGAAAGACTGATGGATAACAAGAAACTTAATTTAACTAGATTGGGCCATCCACAAAGGGTTTCCAAACATAATATCACACAAACCCTTGCATATAAAGTTGAAAAGCACAAACTCAACAAAAAGATTAAAAAAATCCATAAAAAGATTGATAACCTGATTGAAAAGAGAAAGGTTCACACAAAGCCAACCCCCCAATACCGCCGAGGACTTGGAGACTATGACATTCTGCACTTCGCATCAAAAGGAAAAGGAGCAAGAGGAGTCAGCTCAGACAAGATGAAGTCAATGGCAAAATGGATTGAAATCAATCAGGAAATCGATGAGGCACATGACGAAATCAAAAGAATCGAAAACAGAATGATTAAAAACATCATTGAGGAAAGCGACGTCATTCTGGCAACCAACTCATCTGCGGCACTGGAATCAATAGCTCGAGTCAAGTTTGATGTTGCAATCATCGATGAGGCTTCACAGGCAACAATTCCAAGCATACTCATTCCCCTTGCAAAGGCGCATAGGTTTATCCTTGCAGGAGACCATAAGCAGTTGCCCCCAACAATCATCAGCGAACGTGCGGGAGAGCTTGAAAAAACAATGTTTGAGGAACTTATCAAGATGTATCCCCACAAGTCCCAACTGTTGAATGTTCAGTATAGGATGAATAGCCTGCTTATGAAATTCCCGAATGAGGAGTTCTACAACAACGGATTGAGGAGTGCATCAAGCGTTGATGAAATAACAATCAACGATATTTTGGATTCTGATCATGACGAGGAGGCATTGCTTTTTATCGACACATCAGATGTTGAGGACAATCGTGAAATGCACCTTAAGGATTCAAAGTCAATTGTCAACAAGTTAGAAGCAGACATCAGCGTCAGCATCGCTAGAGATTACCTGAATGCAGGGATTAGTGAGGATGACATTGGAATAATCAGCCCATATGCTGACCAAGTCAAGATAATACAGGAAAACACACCGGTTGAAGTGAAAACCGTTGATGGATTCCAAGGCCGTGAAAAGGAAATAATCATAATTTCAACTGTAAGAAGTAATGAAAATGGAAATATTGGATTTTTAAAGGATTTAAGAAGATTGAATGTGGCCATCACTAGGGCAAAGAGAAAATTAATTATTATAGGAAATAAGGACACATTAAAAATAAATTCAACATATTCCAGACTCATAAAATTCGTTGAAGAAAATAATTTATTGGTTAAAATTTAGGTATACCTAAACTTTTATATACTATGAGCCCCAACATATTAACAGAGATGAAAAGTATTGAAAAATACTTTATACTCATGACTCTTAATTGGGGTTTTTATTTTAAAAAAACCAATATGTCTTTCAACCTCAATTATACCCTCAATTAAGAGTTTCTTCTGCCAACTATTTTTAAAAATTTTAAATACTATTAATAATAAAATTATTTAATAGACTAAACATTCTTATTTATAATTTAAATTAATGGTGATTAATAATGACTGAAAAAGTACTTTTAGCATTTAGTGGAGGACTAGACACCTCTGTTTGTGTTAAATTATTAGAAGAAAAATACAATGTAGAAGTTATTACCGCATGCGTAGATGTAGGACAAGGCGAAGAAGAAATGGAAAAAGCAAAAAATAGTGCAGCTAACATTGGAGGATTAAAACACTTCAATATCGATGCTAAAGAAGAATTCGCAAACGAATACATCGCACGTGGAATCAAAGCAAATGCAGAATACGAAGGATATCCATTAAGCACTGCTTTTGCAAGACCATTAATTGCCCAAAAACTTATAGAAGTAGCTGAAAAAGAAGGAGCAACCGCAATTGCACACGGTTGTACAGGAAAAGGAAACGACCAATTCAGATTTGAAGCAGTTATTCGCGCAATGTCCGATTTAGACATCATTGCACCAATCAGAGAAATGAACTTGACCAGATCTGAAGAAAAAGCATATGCAGAATCCAAAGGAATCAAGTTAAGCTACGATAAAATTTACAGTATTGATGAAAACCTCTGGGGAAGAGCAATTGAAGGAGATGTCCTAGAAGACCCTGCAAACGAACCACCAGAAGACATCTACGAATGGACTGCCTCCTGGGAAGATGCTAAAGACGAACCAGAAAAAGTATCTATCGAATTTGAAGAAGGTATTCCAGTAGCAATTAACGGCGAAATGATGCCATTAATTGACATTATCATCAAAGCAAACGAAATTGCAGGAGCTCACGGTATCGGTAGAGTAGACACCATTGAAAACAGAATGATCGGTATTAAAAGTAGGGAAATCTACGAAACCCCTGGTGCTAAATTGTTGATTGCAGCTCACGAAGCATTAGAAGAATTAGTTTTAACCACTGATGAGTTAAGATTTGCAGAATATATGTCCGGACTCTATGCAGACCTTGTCTACAGAGCACTCTGGCAAGAACCATTAAGAGAAGACCTTGACCAAGCAATCGACAACATGCAAGAAAGAGTAAGCGGAGAAGTTGTAATGAAACTATTCAAAGGTTCAATCCAACCAATCTCAAGAAAATCTCCATTCAGCTTACACAGCATTGAGCAAATTACCTTTGAAGACAAAGACACTGATCAAAGAGAAGTTGAAGGTATGATTAAGCACCACGGTCTTCAAGCTGCAAATTACCAAAAATTAAACAGATAGCTTTTAAGCTATCCATCACTTCTTTTTTTTAACCTTCAATAAAATGCCATTTACCAGTTAATTAGAAAAAATTAATATTTATCAAAAATATAAATAGAAATATGTCTAAAATTCAGCAATTACAAGAGATTATTGATAATTCTGACAACATAGTATTCTTTGGAGGAGCAGGCGTTTCAACAGAAAGTGGAATTCCGGATTTCAGGTCTGAAAGTGGAATTTTCAAGAGTTTGGAAAAATATGGGGACACCCCTGAAAATCTAATATCCCACAGTTACTACATGGACCATACCGAAGAGTTTTTTGAATACTACAAGGACACTCTCGTTTTTAATGATGCCGAACCAAATGCCGCCCATTTAAAGCTGGCAGAATTGGAAAAATCAGGAAAATTAAAAGCCGTCATTACGCAAAATATCGATGGACTTCATCAGAAAGCAGGAAGCAAGGAAGTGTTGGAGCTTCATGGAAGTGTCCATAGGAACTACTGTCAAATTTGCAACAAATCATATGATTTAGATTATATTCTTGAAAGTGATGGAATTCCAAGATGCGATTGCGGAGGAATTGTAAAACCAGATGTTGTCCTTTACGAGGAACCTTTAAACAATGCTGTTTTAAATTTTTCAGTGGATTACATATCTCAAGCGGACACATTAATAATAGGTGGAACATCACTTGTTGTTTATCCTGCCGCAGGATTGATAAATTACTTCAACGGCAAGAATTTAGTGTTAATTAATAAAAGTGAAACACCTTACGACAACATTGCAAGTTTAGTCGTCAATGATGCCATCGGCAAAACTTTGTCCCAAATCAAAGTCGAGTGATTCTGGAATCAATTCAATGCCTGACAGCTGATTATCACATCGGTAGACCAGAATTTCAACACCGCTGTCATAGGCCTCATTTAATGTCTGGCTAAAGTTAGGGTCGTTTTCCCAATTAGGTCTGAAGAATTTACCGATTGGATGTTGAATCAAAAAGAACACACAACATCTATTTCCTTCTTTTTTAAGTTTAATTAACTCTTTTAGATGTTTTGCTCCACGTTCAGTTGGAGCATCTGGAAATCTTGCTTCCCCATCGATAATTAATGTCACACCCTTAACTTCGACATAGCACTGCTCATTTTCATTAGCCAAGTATATATCTATCCTTGAGTTATCGATTGTCTTTTCTCTTTGATGCAGTGAATAGCCATCAAGTTCATTTATTTTGCCATCAATGATTGCATCATAGACAATACTATTGGCCTGTTGAGAGTAAAGTGATACTAAGGCACCCTTGTTTTCTACGAAATGAAGTGAAAACTTGGTTTTTCTATTTGGATTATCTGAAGGTTTTAACCAGACAACAGCATCCTCGACCAATAGCTCCTTGCACCTTCCCGTATTAGGCACATGAGCTATTTCAAGTTCCCCCTCAATTTCAACTTCAGCAATGAACCTGTTAGGTCTTGCTTTAAAAATTCCCTTAACATAATCCATTTTTAATCACACTACCAATGTGAGAAACCAAATCCGTTGCTGAAAAGCCATTTCCTTTAACTTCATATGCCTCATCACCTGCACATCCATTAATGAAAACACCCAAACATGCAGAATCAAAAGCAGACAAGTCCTGTGCAAACAGACTAGCGCATATTCCAGCCAGTGCATCGCCAGTTCCACCGACAGTCATGCCTGAATTTCCAGACCTGTTAATTCTAAATCTAGTTCCGGACAGGATTAAATCATATTGCCCCTTAACTATGACACTTCCCTTAATCTGGCGGGAAATTTGCTGGAATTTGGTAATGTTTTCATCAACCTTATCAAAATCATAAGAGTCAATATCCAATTTTAAATCATCATGAACGTTGAAAAATGACTTGAATTCAAAAATGTGCGGTGTCAGTATGATATCCTCACGATTCTTGATTAATTTTAATTCAACTTGCTTTAGGGCATCCGCATCCAAGACAATCGGTTTTTTAATTTTTGTCACCAGAACATTGAATAGCTTGGATGTATCCTCATCAATTCCAGATCCCGGCCCAATCAATACAGCATCAACACCCTCAGAAATTTCAAGGATTTCCTCAGCATGACTAAGTGACAGTTTATCCCCTTCAAGAGACTTGACAATCAAATCCGGTGATGTGGATTTAATTGCAGCTGCAGCCTTTTCAGGTGTTGCAACATAAACCAAATCCGCACCTGCACCAATTGCAGCCATTCCTGCGATGGCAGGTGCTCCAGAATAATCTTTTGAACCTCCAATAATCAATAGCCTGCCGTTATTGCCCTTATGAGATGATGAATCTCGATTTTTAAGTCTTAAAAAATCACCATAATTGACAAAATACTCCGCTTCAAACGGAATTCCAATATCCGCTGTGACCAATCCTCCGACAAGTTCCTCTTCGGCATTCCTCACACCTGTTTTGATTTTATGAAAACTGATGGTATAATCCGGAACAACCGCCAAGTCACTTACCTCACCGGTCAACGGATTCATTCCTGAAGGAACATCAACACTTATCTTAATTCCATTTGATTCATTGATGACTTCAATCGCCCTTTTAACATTAGTCTGAAGTTTGCCTTTAATACCGGTGCCCAAAAGACCATCCACAATTATAAACTCAGAATTTTGACTTTTAGCAACTTCAGTATTGTTAATGTCGTCCAAGGTCTTTAAATTATAAATCTTTAAGCGTGAAAGACGTGGTTTCATGTTTTGCAATATTTCAAAATTAACTTTAGACTCAGTTGAGCGGATGTTATCCTTCAACATGTAAATGTCAACATCATATCCCCTATTAAGCAAGTATCTTGCTGCAACAAAACCGTCTCCACCATTTCCGCCAGAACCTGTGAAGATAACTACCTTAACTGGTTTTGAAAATGTATAAACAGCAATTTTACCCACTTCCTCTGCAAGGGATTTTCCCGCAGATTCCATTAAGCATAACCTTGATAAACCTAAATATTCGCAGTTATAATCTGTAACCATCATATCAATCGGATTCAAATAATCACCTTTATTGATTAAAATATAAGACTCTGACATAAATATAATTATCTCAATTCAGAAAAAAAAATAACTCTAGAAATTAAAAAAAAGAAATAAAAGAGCACAATTAGTTAATTGTAATTGTACTTTTAGAAGACACAAAGTATTTATCATTACCGGAATAAATTGTAACTTCATGGTCGCCCGCTTTCAATGTTTTCGGATTGAAGCTTGCCACCCCTTTCGAATTTGTTTTTACTGTGTAAACCTTGTTATCAATCTTTAATTTTAACTTAAGCTTTTTGATTGGATTTTTGGTTTTCTTGTCCTTTACAGTCACATCAAAAGTTTTGGAATCGTTGAAGTTCATATTCAATGCTGGAGCCTTAACATTAGTCTGTGTCTTGATTAACTTGTCAATATTTCCCAATTTAAATTTTCCAATGAACTTGCTTGATGGAGTTTTAGGAAGACTCTCCTTAGATATGAACTTGCCCTTGCAGACAATGTCATCCCTTAGATGAGCGGTGCTTCTTCCAGCAAGGCGACCATTATCGTTTGCAGCATAAGCCTTTAATGTTGAAGTGGTCTTTCCTTCTGAAGTGGTGGCTTTCCAATGAAACGCAGTTGCATCCCTTCTGTTAACTCCAAATGAATCAGTTGCGGCAACTTTAATGGCTGCTTTTACTGGATTGCTACTGTACTTATCCCAAGTTCCATGCCTAAACATTGACCTTGCATTTGGAACGTCGATAAATTCACCGGACTTCAATTTACCGGTTGATATGCCACTTGCCCAAACCAATGCATATTTACCGTTAGGCGCCTTGATTGAAAAATGACCTATCCCCAACTGTCTTTCATACCTTTGAATCTTTTTTAAATAAGATTTTTTAATCTTACCGGATTTTGCCATTTTACCTGCAAGCTTCTCAATGGCATGGTTGATTGAGGGATTGTCCATACCTCCAGTTGCTGCCATCCAACCATCGGCAGTTGCTAAACAATGGAAGAAGTAACTGTTGGTTTTATACTGCTTAACAGCCACTTTACCGTTCAGCTTATATTTGACAATGTGTAAAGTCTTGGCATTTGTTGCATCTCTTCTGAACCCAACAACCGCTTCATTTTTGTTTACCTGAATATACAAAGAGCTGCAACCGGTTTCAGCAGTTTCCTTAATAGTCAATGAGGATTTTACTTTTTTAGCTTTCAAATTTGCATTCTTTTTAAGAGAAGTGACGACCTTGTAAGATCCGACTTTAAGATTCTTTTTTAGCATTGCAACACCATTAGAATCGGTGATTGCCCAGTAAGTTTTATGCTTATTGTTTTTAATTACCTTAAAAGCTACCTTAACACCTTGAACGGGATTTTTAGTAATTTTATTAATGACAATTGCCTTAAAATAAAAACCAGATTCAAAATAAGTCTTGAAATCCTTAGTTTGAATAGCCAATACAGATTTATCCACTTTAACAACAGCATTTGCAACACTTGAAGTGTGATTTTCATCACCAGCAAATTTAACTGTTGCATGATACACGCCAGGTTTAAGGTTTAATTTTAAAACGATTTTTCCCTCATTATCCGTGTTTTTGTTGTATATCTTATCATTTATAGAAATGGAAAGCATCTTGTTTGAAATCGGTTGGTTATTGTCATCTTTCAGATAACTGACAAGCTCGGAACTTTCCTTATAATAATTATTCACGTCACCTGACTGAATGTGAGTATCTACTTTACCAGGTTTTTGGGAAGAATCTTGCAAGTCCTGTGAGTCTTCCTCACTTAAACTTATAGAATCATCCCGTTCAACGTCTTCATGCACATTTTCAATCGCATTAACATCAGTTATATTTTCATTAGCTGAAACAACACCGCAACCAATTAAAAATATAACTAATATCAACAGAAACAATAATTTATTTTTAAACATTATATTAACACCATTTTTAATAAAACAGCCAATATTTAATTAAATAATCAAAAAATAAAAAAAAGTAGAGAATTAGAAATTCTCTAGAATAAGTCTTGTAAGTGGATTTGGTAAGGTCCTAAGTTTCCACCGTAGTTACCAGCACCGATTTCAATAACACCAGGAACTTGGCAAGCAGCTTCAATACCTGCTTTCATAGCAGCTTTAACGGATTCTTCGTCTACACCGTCAATAACAATTTCCATGTTACCGAATACGTTTTCTGGTAATTCAGTTTCTACTTGGTCTTTTAAAGTTACACATTCTTTTTCGTTGGTAGATGCACTCATGAAAGAGTATTTGGAACCAGTTTTAGAACCGGAAGCAACCATACCACCGGAGAAAGGAGTGATTACACCAGCAACGGCGTGAATAGCATCAACAGCAGCTTCAGCAGCAACGATGGAAGCCATTTGACTGTCAGCCATGATGAAGAAGTTTCCACCAGCTACACCATCTTTCCATCCCATTTCATCTTCCACTAAGAATTCACCAGACATGATAGGGATAACGTGCATTTTTTTACCGTTTACATCTTTTTCAGTTTCGTATCCGTCACCGAAGAACTTGAGTTGTTTTCCGGTTGGGAATGCTTCTTCACTTTCTAAAGCATTGAATGCTGCTGCAGTAGGAGCAGTTAAAACACATTGTCCGATTCTGTCCATGATTTGTCCGCCTAAAGCTTTTTTGGACATGTGGCAAATCATAATTGCATAACCAGGTCTTCCATCTGGAGATTCAGTTGGAGGAACATATTGGTCAATACCTGCTTCTGCAGGACATCCGATAACGGAAGTAGCAAATCCTGTAGCTTCAGTAGCTGCAATTTTAGCTAAATGTTTAGTAGCTGCAGTAATAATAATTCTAGATACTTTAATTCCAAAACCTTCAGCAAAGGTATCTTGTATTTCTACACCATTAATTTCCATAATTTCACCAAAATTTTTTTAAAAATAATTTTTTGTGATAATTAATTTTATGAAAATAAATTAAAATAAAGTTTTCTATTTTAACTAGGAAATAGTAATTTTTTAAACAGAAAAAAAGTTATTTAACACCAATAAATTCATCAATGAATGGTATTTTTGCTAAAATATATATTATTAACCAAGATAAGATAAAACCTGCAACGAATAGTATAATATAATTGCCTAAAAAGCCAAATGACAAATGGAATATTTTACGGAATATCATTATAATCTGACTGTGAATCAAATACATCCCATAACTGCAGATTGCAACTGATGAAATGAAATTTTTAAGTGAAACGGGAATATTGTTCAAACGGCCACTTGTTTTGAATAAGCAAAACACACCAGTCACTTCAACTATAACCGGAAGTGAATACCTATGGAATTCGAATAATATGCTCTTATCTGCTACTGAACATGAATAAGCCAACATCGCAATAGCCGGAACAATGATTAAAATCCATGAAATGACTGAACTATTGAATATTTTTCTTTCGGAATACCTCAGATAATATCCTAAAACAACAAATCCTATCGGACTTGTGAAATAGGACAGCTTTATAGGACAATCCATCATCAATGTATAATCAAACAATGTTGATACAATCCAGATGACTAAAAAGTATTCGAGTTCGGACAAATCGGCATGCTTAACCCATTTATTGAAGACCGGCATTATCAAGTACACTCCAAGCATCATCCAAAAGAACCAATAAACCGCAGATCCCGGAGCTTTACACATCAAAGTATTCCAGAATACAGTCAGCATGTCCAATATTGCAAAATGCTTTACAAAATTGATGCTTGGAACAAAATAAGATGCTGCAATGAGTAAAATGCTGAATACCAAAGACCAGAAAACAAATGGTTTTACAATACGAGGGACCCTTTTAGACAAAAATCCTCTTAAATCCCAATCACGGCCCAAAAGCAATGCTCCAGACAACATCAGGAACAAGTCAACGCCAATTCTGAAAAAGTTATTAGCGAAAGTCTCAAAAATTCCACTAGCTGAAAAAATAGTATGGACATTATAATTCATTATTTCCCCAAGATGGCCAGTCACATGCAACAGAATAACACATAGAATAGCAACTGCCCTTAATGCATCAAAATAAAAAATACGTCCATTACTTTCCGCCATGATATCTACCCTTCGTCCTCCAAGTCATCATCCGAAGGCTCTTCAATCTCAACTGAAGAGGATGCCTTATCCAATAGTGAAGAACCGTAATGAGGCAATATTATTAACCCAAGGATTGTAGCCATCCAGAAAGATATTAACCTTTCAATGACTGTAGCTGCAGCACTGACTGACGCAGAGATTCCTGCTGCTGAATAAAATATGATCATCATACCGTCAACAGCACCAAGCCCTCCCGGAAGAAGGGGAATCATACCGACAAGAGAAGCGACAATGAACACTTCCCCGATGACAACCAGATTAACTTGAGCGCCAAATGCCAAGAAGACCAGATAAACCCTGATAATTTCAAATACCCATATCAGGAAGGACAATGGTATAGTGTAGGACAAAACCTTCTTGTTTGAGATTAAAAGCTTCATGGTATCCTGGAATCCGAAAATAGCATCATGAATTTTTTCTTCCAAATCCTCTGAATTTTTCTTGTAGAATCTTCTTACAAGACCAATAATCCATCCGTCAACCCTTTTACCGAACCCTGGATTGATACACATGTAAATTAGAACGAACAATAGTGCCACAATTGCAATTACTGCCAAAACCATTACTATCAATAGCCATAAGTCAAAATCAAAGTACATAGCCATTGCGGCAATTGTAATGGCTGCAAGCACCACAAAAGGAAAAGTGTCTAAAGCCCTGTCAGCCACAACTGTTGCAAATGATTCTTCCATAGGATAACCTTTTTGCTTAGATAAAATATATGCACGTACAGGCTCGCCCCCACCACGACCGGAGGGAGTGATATTGTTGACCGCTAAACCTACCAATACCATTGGAATCAATTCACGAATGCTCACATCCATGTCAGCAAGCTTATTGAGAATTTGCCAACGAAAAGCATATAAAAAATAAGTTCCAATTTGAACTAGAACTGCCAACCCAATAATAGTTAAATTAGCCAGCTTTAAAGCCTCAATAACTTCTTCGATACCAACAAACCATAACATTATGGCTAAAATCAGTATACTTACACCTAAGAAAAATAATGTTTTGCGGTCCATAGTTTATATTAATTATAGAAATGATTACTTATAAATTTATATAGAATTTTGTTCAAACTTTACAGTAATGAGGTATATTACTAAAACTGATTTGAGAATCATAGCAAGGAACTCCGGAATGCTAATGATTGGAATAGGTATGATGTGCCTAATTCCGTTAATTTTTGATTTAATTTATTTTGAGTTCGATGTAATCAGTTTTATACTTCCTGCAGGAATTTCAGCATTCACAGGACTGTTCTGCATAAAATACTTTGATGACGTCACCGACAAAAAAATACGTCTGAAACATGGGATGATTATATCTTCATTCGCATGGCTGTGGGCAAGTATTATCGGAGGGATCGTTTTTACACTGGCAACAAACATCCCCCTTATCGATGGTGTTTTTGAAAGCATGTCCGCATTGACCGGTACAGGAATAACCATGTTTGAAAACGTTGAAATTTTACCTCATAGTATCTTATTTTTTAGAGCATTGGAACAATGGATTGGCGGTTTGGGAGTGGTCGTCATGGTCATTGGTGTTTTGACCAAACCAGGATCAGTTTCCTCAAAACTTTACCATTCAGAAGCTCGTGACGAACGTATAAAACCAAGTATTAAAACAACACTGCAAAAAACATTCCAAATTTATGCAATATATACAATTGCAGGATTCATATTGTATTTGCTTGCAGGAATGCCTGTTTTTGATGCCCTTTGTAACACATTCCACATCATATCCACAGGAGGAATGGGCATTAAAAATGCAAATATGGGCTACTATCATGATGATGTAATATATATGATATCCATTATCCTAATGATACTGGGCGCTACCAGCTTTTTAGTGCATTACAAGGTAATCAGCACCAGAGGAAGGTCATTAATCAATGATTTGCAATTTAAAATAATAATAACTGTAATTGCAGGAGTCACATTAATGCTGTACTTCATTTCAAATATCGTTCCAATCGACTTACTATTTACCGTAGTATCCGCAATTACAACCACTGGAGCAAGTGTGGCCTCACCAATGACAATGGCAAGCTGGCCATCATTCGTTATAGTTTGTCTAATGTGCTTAATGTTGACTGGAGGGTCAAACGGATCAACAGTAGGTGCTATTAAGCTTGTACGTATGATTACTTATTTCAAAGGAATATACAGACACATCAGAGAAATCCTATCCCCTGAAGGAAGAGTTGTAGCGGTGAAATTGCAAGGCCGTAAAATACCTGAAAAATCCATTGCACAATCCGGAAACTTCATCACACTATACATGATGATTATAATGTTTACATGGGCACTGTTCTGCCTATATGGATATGACCCATTCAGAAGTTTATTTGGAGCAATGTCCCTTCAAGGTAACAATGGTCTGGAACTCGGAATCATAAACTACACACTAGACCCTGTCCTAAAAATAGTCAGTATGTTCGACATGTGGACCGGAAGACTGGAAATATATCCGGTATTGATTACATTAAGAACATTTTTCGAGATTTTCAAAAGATAATATTTATATTATCAAAAGATAAATAATGATTATTCAATGTTAAATAGGTGATTTAATGTACATTATTATTATGGGAGGGGGACGTGTAGGACTCACTCTTGCAAACTTATTAAGTGAAGATGGAAACGACATTACTTTAATTGAAAGTGACGAGACATTATGCAATGAAGTTGCAGCGGATTTAGATGCACTCGTTATTTGTGGAAACGGTACAAATTCCAAATTGCTTGAAGAGGTAAACATTGATGATGCAGATGTCTTCGTTGCTGCCACTGGAAATGACGAAGCAAACTTACTCTCATGTATTTTAGTTAGAAAATTTGATGTTGAACACATTATCGCACGTGTAAGTAACCCTGACCACGAGGAAGCGTTCAGAGAAGTTGGAATTGATGAGGTAATCAGCCCAGAAATTACAGCTGCAAAACAATTGCAACAAGTTGTAACCAACCCATTAGTTGTTAAATTAACAACCCTCGGAGAAGGAAACGCTGAAATTCATGAAATGAATATTACAAATGACAAAGTTGTCGGAAAACGCTTTAAAGAGATTTCCCCAACTAAAGATTACATTATTATCGCAACCTATCAAAACGGTAAACTTGCCATCCCACAACCTGACGATACAATCGCCCGTGGAGAAAAAATCACTTTACTTGTTAAAAGAGGAAAACTAAGCAAAGTTACCAAAAAATTAGAAAAATAAAATTAGAATAATGAATAAGACATTTTAATATGTTCTTTTCCATTATTTTCAACTATCGGACCATGACCGGGATAAATGTTTTTAACGTCCAGCTCAGTTAATCTGCGGACACTATTTTTCATATCATCAAAATCCCCACCTATGTCCATTCTGCCGACGCCACCGCCAGCAAATATTGTATCTCCAGAAATTAGGCTTTCACCATCCCATAGACAGATTCCACCTTTTGTATGTCCCGGAGTGTGGATTACTTCAAAATCAGCAATTTTATCCCCTTCCTCCAATTCGATATCAACTCTGCAATTTCCTTCATTTTCAAAAACGGACATTGAAGTTCCCAAGGTATCCTTATTTCTAATTGATATCGCATCCAATTTATGGATTGCAACTTTGGCATCCGGGAAAAAGTGATTGCCACCAATATGGTCAAAATGGCAATGAGTATTGACAATCAATTCAATGTCATCAGGCTCAACACCATTTTCACGGATTTTGGAGAATAGATAATCCTTGTTTAAACCAGCACCTGTATCAACTAGAATATTATCATCAATTAAATAATAATTTGAATCGTAATTATAACCTAAAATAAAAACAACTGAGCTCATGAAAGATAATATAATCAAGAAAGTAATTAAAAGTTTTGTAAAAAAAAGTTTTATATAAAAATGGGGTCACAGGGATTTGAACCCCGATCCTGGGATTTCTCTTGCCTCAGTACTCCAATTGATCATCACAACAAGTACTGTTCAGTTACGCGTATATTTCTTCAAAGACAACTGGAGTCCCAGATGATGCCAGGTTACACCATAACCCCACACATAATATACAATAATAAGTTATATTTTAATAATATATAAATATTTGCAATTATTCGAATTTCATTTGCTTATCGATACCTACTATCTCATCGATTTCAAAGCCTTTTTCAAGTGCATAATCCTTTTCAACCTTATAATTTCCGTTTCTTGTTCTTGGAGTATCCTTCGGCTCCATAAATAGCCATTTAGTGTATTTGAACCTGACTCCAATATAAGGCTTAGCACCAAAGATTTTTGAGAATTCGCAAAGGGCATTGATTTGGTCCTGTTCTATGTAAACCTTATCCTTTGTGGTGGTTTTAACCTCAATTGCCAAATATAATTTTCCATTTCCCGCAACAACATCCGGAAGTGGATTTTTTGTAGCTCCTCCAGATGCTGGAGCCCTCATAGCGGCAAAATTCCTATCCCAAAGTTTATGTACCAAATCCCTTTCTTCAGCTGATCCTTTCTTAGCCATATTAACACTCTAATATTAAAAAATTTTATTAACACTAATAATTATTGAAATTACAGTATATAAAGAAAATGAGAGAGCATTTGAAAAGTAATCTTTAAAAAAAATAGTTTTATAAATGGGGCCGGGGCCGAGATTCGAACCCGAGTCCCGGGATCCACAGTCCCGGAGGATGACCGCCTACCCTACCCCGGCATTGAAATACATATGAAAATAAAATTGTTAAAATGCGGGAGCAGGGATTCGAACCCTGGAAGACCTGTGTCAACAGGTCCTAAGCCTGTCCCCTTTGGCCTCTCGGGCACCCCCGCTTATGAAAAAAACAAAGGATACAATAGAAACCATAAAAAATCTTAACAAATTTATAAATGCTCCGACCGGGATTCGAACCCGAGTCTTCGGCTCGAAAGGCCGAAATGATTGGCCGGACTACACCATCGGAGCATACAAATACAAATACGTTTAAATTACATGGGCCCAATGGGGTTCGAACCCATGACCTTCCGGTTATGAGCCGGACGCTCTACCTGGCTAAGCTATGGGCCCAAAAGCGCCATCGACAGGGCTCGAACCTGTGACCAATCGGTTAACAGCCGAACGCTCTACCTACTGAGCTACGATGGCATGAGACACCCATCTTACTTATCCAAGTAAAACCCATGATTCTGAAAATCAAAAGACTTTAAACAGTAATAATAGTTATACATTACATAGTATATAAAGCTTTTGGTTTTTTGCCATATTTGATAAGAAAAATCAAATCTATACAATTATTAATTCAAACTAGTATATAAAGTTTAAGGAACAAAGATACCAGTATGGATCCTGACATTTTTGACTTAATGAAAAAAGCTAATAAAACAACTCTAGAAAAACATGGAAACCTAATAACTCTTGAAAGAGCAGTATTCCTATCCTGGTGGTGTGATAAAGGAGATTGTGCATTCTGCTACATGTCCACACAAAAAAATAAGATCAAAGACCCTGCCAAAGCTAGGAGAAATATGAATAATATCTTTGCAGAGGCAGAAATGTGCAAACGCCTTGACTGGAACATTGAATTCCTGTCCGGAGGATATGAATCATTCACAACACAGGAAATAAAGCACATCGCAACCACAATAAAGGACATAACCGGCGATGGAGTATGGCTAAACACAGGGATAACTGATGAACTGGCCGAATACGGATCAGAAATCAAGGGAATAACCGGTGCAGTCGAAGTTGCCAATCCCGAAATCCATGAAAGGGTCTGCCCATCCAAAAAACTGGATGACATCAGCAACATGCTAGACACTGCACATGATTTAGGATTTAAAAAAGCAATTACAATCATTTTAGGTCTTGGAGAAACATTGGATGATGTTGATTATATTATAAATTATATCAAGGACCACAAAATTGACAGAGTAATCTTCTATTCACTAAACCCTCATAAGGAAACAATATATGCAGACTCATCACAGCCGGCATCACTTTATTATGCACAGGTTGTTTCACAGGTGAGATTGGCTTTCCCAGATATTGAAATAATATGTGGAACATGGATTGATAACTTAGCAAATATTGGAATATTGATATTGAGCGGAGCTAACGGAATAACTAAATTCCCTCTATTCAAAATGTTTGGAACCAAATATGGAAAAAGAGTTGAAGAAGAAGTCAAATGGGCAGGACGTGAACTTAAGGGAACATTCACTGACAAAACAAAATTGGGTCCTAAAGAAAGTGATGTTTCACCAGATTTGGACAAGTTCATTAAAAGATATGTTAAAGAATCATTAAAGAATAAATATTAATTATAATATATTAATTATAATAAAAAAATAATTTAATAATTAAATAATTAGAATGCAGGTGTTTAAATGACATTAAATGTGTGCGTTATTGGTGCAGGTGCTCTTGGTACTGCAATTTCACAGACAATAAGTGAAAACGTGCCTGTACTATTACACTTAAGAAATCAAGAATTATGTGATGACATCAACAATACAGGATACAACACACAATATTATCCTAATCAAAAATTAAATGAAAATATAAAAGCTACAACAGATTTCAATGATTTAAAAGAATGTGAAATCATTTTTTTAGCAATACCTTCTTCAGCATTTAGAACAACATTACAAAGATTAAAAGAAGTTATTGATAATGACACTATCATAGTCACTACTGCAAAAGGAATCGAATATCCTTCACTAAATACAATGGGAGATTTGATTTCAGAATATTTCGATGAAAATTTCGTTGCACTGTCAGGACCTAATTTTGCATCAGAAATTATGTTGAATCAACCTACAATTACCAATATTGCATCAAGAAAACGTGAAAATGCAGAAAAAGTTAAAGATGTTTTGGCAACCAAGGAATTTAAAGTAAAGATAATTGATGACATAAAAGGAATTGAACTTTGTGGAGTTCTAAAAAACATTAATGCAATAGCTAACGGAATTTGCGAAGGAATGAACATTAATGAAAATGCAAGATACAGTATTTTAACAAAAGGATTTAAGGATACCATAAAAATCATTGAAGCTATTGGTGGGAATTCAGACACCGCTCACGAATATTGTGGTTTTGGAGATTTAATCATGACTTCCACTTCCCCAGAAAGTAGAAACCACACATTAGGAATACTTTATGGTCAAAGATTAATCATTGACGAAGCAGCAAGCGGAATAGTGTTTGAAGGAAAAAATTCCATTAGAGCAGTAAGAGACATATGTAATAATTACGATATCAACAGTGACATTGTGGATTTTGTTTATGACGTTATTATTGAAAGAATAGCTCCTATTAGAGCATTTAATAAACTATGGAAGAAAATTGAATAAAAAGGTGAATATATGATTGGAGTAATTTTATCAGCGGGAATGGGAACAAGACTAATGCCTCTCACAAAAGACAGGCCAAAACCATTGCTTGAAATCAATGACATGACTTTGCTTGAAAGAATGATTAAAAACCTAATGAACGAAGACATTAAGGAATTCATTTTAATTGTAGGATACAATAAGGAAAAAGTGTTCGAAATAGCACCAGTACTTGAAGAAAAATATGACATATCAATCAATGTCATCGAAAATGAAAAATATGACGTTACAAACACTTCCGTTTCAACATATCTTGCAAGCAAATACATTGAAGAAAACCAAAAAGACGATTTCATATTAATTAACGGAGACAATGTTGTTGATCCGGAAATCATTACAAGAATCGCTGAAAGAGAAAACACCAGTCTTATTGTCGACAACTTTAAAGACCTCAATGAGGAATCATTCAAGATAATCATTGAAGATGAAACTTTCAATGAAGATAAAACAATTGCCAATGGAACCATTAAGGAAATAGGTAAGGGAATTGACATTCCAAGTTCCACTGGGGAATTTATCGGAGTTTCAAAAGTTTCATCAAAAGACATATCCAAATTTAATGAGATTCTCGAAGACCTAATGGAAGAGGATAAGCAAAATTATTATGATTTTGCATACAAGCCATTAAGCAAAATCACTCCTATTGACTTTGTTTTAACAAACGGACTCAAATGGACCGAGATTGATGACCATAACGATTGGGAACAAGCTCATAAACTAATTGATGAATTTGAAAAATAATTCATTACTTTTTTTAATTTTTTTAATAATATAACTTCACCATAAAATAGCCTATTTTTAATAATATTTATAAATTGAATTAAACAAATATAAAGATAATATAAAAAATTATCCTAAAAGGGAGGAATTATTATTAGTGACGATGTCGATATGATGTGTGGACTTGAAATCCACGTACAACTAGAAACTGAATCAAAATTATTCTGTGATTGTCCTACAAATTATCAGGACGCACCTATTAATTCAAACATCTGCCCAGTTTGTCTTAATCAACCAGGTGCAAAACCACATCCAACAAATGAAAAAGCATTAGAAAATGCATTAATGATTGCATTAATGTTAAACTGTGAAATTGATCAAGACGTAATATACTTCATGAGAAAACATTACGATTATCCTGATTTACCATCCGGTTATCAAAGAACTTCAGTTCCTATTGGAATTAACGGAGAGTTAAATGGAATTAGAATCAGAGAAATTCACGCTGAGGAAGACCCTGGTCAATTCAAGCCCGACAGAGGTACAGTTAACTTCAACCGTTCTGGAATTCCATTAGTTGAAATTGTTACCGAACCGGATATCAAATCCCCAGAAGAAGCAAGGAACTTCTTAAAAGAATTAATTCGTGTTTTACAATATAGTGGAGGAGCACGTGGGGAAGGTACCATGAGAGCTGACGTTAACATCTCCATCAATGGAGGAAACAGAGTAGAAATGAAAAACGTTAACTCAATCAAAGGTGCATACAAAGCATTGAAATTCGAACTTGTAAGACAGAAAAACCTTATGAAAAGAGGAGTTGAAGTCAAACAGGAAACCCGTGCATACCTCGAATCACAAATGATTACCGTAGGTATGAGGATGAAAGAGGATGCAGATGACTACAGATTCATCACAGACCCTGACTTGCCTCCAATGAAAATTTCAGATGAAACCATTCAAAGAATTTTAGACACAATGCCTGAAGCACCTCACAACAAGGTTAAAAGGTTCATGGAGGACTATGACCTTGATGAGGAAACCGCTAAGGTATTGACTTCAGAGCTCGACCTCGCTATTGCATATGAAGAAGTTGTAAAAGAGGTTGACTCCAAATTCGCAGCGAAAGTAATGAGAGACGAACTCAAGAGAGTATTGTCCTATAACAAACTAGACTTCGCAGACAGTGGAATTACCTCTGATGATTTAATCGAATTCTTGAAAATGCTTCAAGACAAAGAAATCACTGCAAAAGCAGGACACAAAATCATCGAACAAATGCCAAACAATGACAAATCTCCAAAAGCTATTGCTGAAGAATTAGGATTGCTTGGTGTTGTCAAAGAAGATGAAGTTTTAGCTGCAGTAAAACAAGCTATCGAAGAAAATCCAAAAGCTGTTGATGATTACTTAGGTGGACAAAAAGCATCACTTAACTTCCTTGTTGGTCAAGTAATGAGATTAACCAGAGGAAAAGCAGACCCTGGAGAGACTGTTAAACTATTAAAAGAAAATATTGAATAGGAGGAAGCTACATGGCAGAAAAAAAATCTTTCGTGAAAGATTATATGACTAAAAATGTTATTAGTGTTTCTCCTGATACTGAAACTGAAAAAATAATAGAATTGATGAAAGAGAGTCATCACAACAGTTATCCAGTGGTGGATAATGGTAAATTGGTTGGTATGGTAACTGCATTTGACGTTGTTGCTAAAGAATGGGCAGATACAGTTTCTGGAATAATGAGTACCAAGTTAGTAGTTGCAAACCAAGATTTATCAATCAATGACGCTTCCAGAGTAATGTTTAGAAGAGGTATTTCAAGAATGCCTGTTGTCAATGAAAACGGAGCATTAGTTGGAATCATCACAAATACTGATATGGTTAGGTCCCACATTGAAAGATCCACTCCTAACAAGGTCGAATACTTTAAAAAGACCATGGAACAATTGTACGGCATCAAAACAACATTGAAACATATGCCCGTGGATACCCACAAATTAAGACCTACTCAAGACAGAGTGTATGCAGATGAACTTGAAGGAAGAGCATATGAATTAGAAAAAGGATTAGCAGAACCGGCAATTGTTGTAAAAACCGGTGACAGATGGATTTTGGTCGATGGACACCATAGAGCAGTTGCATCTGCACAAAAAGGATATGAAACCGTTGACTCATATGTTATTGATTTAGGCAAGGACATCAGATTAGGTATGGAAAAAACAGCGGACAAATCCGGAATATATACCTTTGACGATATCGAAATCATTGATGATGACAAACATCCATTAATAGCCCTTACCGAAAGCATGCAAGATCAAGAGTCAAAAGGTGATGATTAAATGAGCAATGATAAAATTATCAGAGAGGTATATGAAGTATTGGAATCCAGAAGAGACAATCCTATCGATTCATACACTTCAAACATCATGAAAGACAGCGATAAAAAAGCAGAAGACAAGATTCTTGAAAAAATAGCTGAAGAAGCGGGAGAAGTGTTAATCGCTTCTAAAAATGATGAAAACCTCGTATACGAATCAGTTGATTTAATTTTTCATACCTTGTTGCTTTTGGTATATAAAGGCGTAGAACTCGATGAAATTTTCGAAGAATTCGAAAGAAGAAGAAAATAAGTAAAAAATATATTATAAAATTTATATAAGTTTATTTAATTGAAAAATATTGGTTATTACAATGTTTGATACATTCTCAGAAAAGAAATTTTTATTAACAGAATTGGTTAAGAAAAATTTAACTGCAAAATATAAGGACTCTGTCTTAGGGATACTTTGGAGTTTCTTTAATCCATTGTTAACTATGATAGTGTTTACAGTCGTTTTTTCAATGCTGTTTGGAAAAAATGTTGTAAACTATCCTGTTTATTATTTGGCAGGTAGAGTAATATTTGATTTCTTTAACCATGGTACTAAGGGAGCAATGAACTCAATTAGGAAAAATGCACGGTTGCTTAAAAAGATTTATGTACCGAGACCAATGTTTCCTGTTAGTGCAATATGTTACGAATTTGTTAACTTTTTAATTTCATTTGTAATCTTATTTGGAGTAATGTTTGTAACTGGAGCTCAATTCCATCCTACATTGATATATGCAGTAATCCCAATAATATTGATTATAATATTGATATTTGGAGTAGGATTGATTTTAGCAGTTTGCAACACTTATTTCACTGATATTGGATACTTATACAATGTATTTACCTTAGTATTATTATATGCATCCGCATTGTTCTATCCAATTGAGATTGTTCCAACAAAGTTCCAGATAATATTTTCATTAAATCCTGTTTACTGTGCAATGACCTGCCTCAGGCAATGCGTTTATGGAGTTGCACCTAGCTTTTCCACAATGTTATACATTGCAGCATTTGCATTGACCACACTGGGAATTGGAATATTATTATTTAACATTTACGGCAAAAAATTAACTTTAGAATTATAGATAGGTGTTATTATGAGTTTAATGGAAAAAATAAGACGATTATTAGGGAGAAATATTGTTAGAAACAATACACCAGATATAGACTCAGACATTGCGATTAATGTCGAACACCTAACCATGGAATTTAAAGTGTCAAATGATAAAATCGACACTTTAAAGGAATATTTTATCAGAACAATTAAACGTGACAAGGGCGAATCAAAAAAAGTCAAAGTCCTTGACGATATTTCATTTACCGTTAAAAGAGGAGAAAAATTAGGGATACTCGGATTTAACGGTGCAGGTAAAAGTACTCTTTTAAGAATTATTGCCGGAATCTACGAACCTAGTGATGGACAAATTACAATTAATGGTAAAATTGCACCATTGCTTGAACTGAGCGCTGGTTTTGATAAAAACTACTCTGGAAAGGACAACATTTACCTGAACGGAGCATTACTCAGCATGAGTAAAGAGTTTCTTGATGAGAAATACGATGAAATCGTAGAATATTCCGAGCTTGGAGACTACATTAATTACCCTGTCAAGAATTACTCCAAAGGTATGAAAGCAAAATTAGGTTTTTCAATCGCTACCCTAATTGATCCGGATATTCTAATTATTGACGAGATTCTTTCTGTGGGAGACATCAAATTCAGAAAGAAAAGTGGTGAAAAGCTTAATGAAATGATGGCAGATGGAGTTACAGTTTTACTAGTTTCACATTCAATCAATCAAGTTAGAAGAATATGTGACAGATGCATTTGGATTGACAGCGGTGAGTTAATCATGGAAGGCGAAGTTAATGAAGTCTGTGATGCATACGTTGAAGATGCAAACTATGCAAAAATTAAAAAAGAAAGAAAAATGAAACGTAAATTGAGGAAGAAATATGGATAAACGATGGCTAGGAATACTTATTATTGTTATAGCAGGACTCGCCTGCATGTATCTGATTGTTGATTCATCAAATACTGTTGGAAAAGCAGTGACTGTTGTTGATGAAATGACCGTAACACTACCTAGCGGTTTCAATATATTAAAATCAACTGATAAAAGCGTTCATTTATTAGATCATCAAAACAATACTGCAAATATTACTATAAAAGGATTAGGAGACAATTCTTCAGAATTTTTTAAAAATAAATTAAAATCCTTAAAAGACAGCGGCGAAGTAAACATTACAGACACAACTGAAAACAGCACCGCCAAAGTAATATTTTATAAAAATCTAACAAACGATAAAGAATATTCAATTTCATACTTTGTAAAGGACAATCATACTATTGAATTAAAAATGGACAAATATGACAATTGGAAAGATGATTGGGATTTCATAGTGAGTACAGTAGTACATAATTTCAAACAGAACAAATAGGAATGTTATAACTTTAATTCAAGATTATGCATTCCCCTTTCAAATCTTCCAATTTTTACTCTTTTTTTATTAAATTCTTTAAAGCCCATTTTTTCATAAAGAGCTTTTGCCCCAGTGTTTCTAAAATCAGCATCTAAAATTACACGCTTATAGCCTTTCCTTTTGGCATAATCAATGGAGTCCAATAGAACTTTCCTGCCCATGCCTTGGCCCCTTAACGATTCATCGATTGCGACCTCGGCAATGTAAAAGTCATCTTTTCCAATGTCGCATAAAACAAAATGATCAAGTATATCAACAATTATTAGCCTAGGAGATTTTAGGCGAAATTTATGAGAGGTCTTGTAAGTGAAAATAATCAATATCCCAATTATTTCACTGAAATCATCCAGAACGACTTTAAAGTATTCATCCTTATCCTGTTTACATAAATCATGAGCGATTGTTTCAACAGCTTTGGATTCATTCCTAAAAAGCATGTCAAATGTTCTGAAGTCCACATCATAAACCAATTTTGCAACCTTATCAACATCATGAACGTTACAGTCAAATGTTTCATATCTCATCTAATCACTGTTTACAATAGTTAGTGCAAATACCCCTGCCCCAAATCCGTTATCAATATTAACAACGGCTATTCCTGGAGCGCATGACTGAAGCATTGCATCAAGAGCGACTCTTCCTCCTTCTCCAACACCATATCCTACTGAAGTTGGAACGGCAATGACAGGCACATCCACAAGACCCGCAACAACAGAAGGCAGCGCACCTTCCATTCCTGCACATACGATGAACGCCCTAACGCCTTCCTTAACCATATGAGCTATTTGAGGGAAAAGTCTATGGATTCCGGCAACTCCAATGTCATAAGAGGTTATTGCTTCACATCCTCCTTCCTCTACAATTACCCTTGCTTCTTCCGCAATATTGATATCTGATGTTCCTGCAGTGATTATTCCAATTTTTGCAGTTGGCTCTTTTTCAGTGATTTCCTTTCTGATGACTAATATTTGCGCCCTTTTGTTATAATCGAAAATATAAGGGTTTTCACCCAAGTCGGATAAAATCCTTTCATATCTTTCATTGGACAATTTGGTTATTATCAAATCGTCTTCACTTCTTTTGAGATAATTTCTGATGATTGTTATTAAATCATCATAATCCTTGCTTGGTGAGAATACTGCTTCAGGAAACCCTGTCCGTTCATTACGTTTAATATCGAATTTAGCAATATCATCAAACTCTAAAATATTGTCCGCTTTTAGGAGATGTTCCGCCTCATCTACATTAAGTTCCCCTTTAACCAATCTTTCAAGAATATCTTTCATAATATTATATATAAGATAAAATTATATAAAATTTGACTTACAATATTATAACTTAATGAAAGCTTTAAAGATTTTAACTCAAGGAATTGTCCAGGGCGTTGGATTTAGACCATATGTCTACAGGCTAGCGGTAGATTTAAATTTGAATGGATCTGTAAGAAACCTTGGAAATGTAGTTGAAATCATTATTGAAGGTGAAAAAACCTCTGATTTTGTTGAAAGACTTCCTGAAGAATTGCCACCAATTGCCAAGATAGATTCAATGGAAGTTGAGGAAATTGATATTGAAAATTATAATGATTTTGAAATCATTGAAAGTGGCGATGCATACTCCGGGGTCAGCGTCATACCCCCAGATATTGCAATCTGTGATAAATGCCTGGCCGAAATCAGAAACCCAAATGACCGCAGATACAAGTATGCATTCAATGCATGTACCGATTGCGGACCTAGGTTCACTGTGATTGAAAGTGTCCCTTATGATAGAATTAGAACCTCAATGGATGAATTCCCATTATGTGATGACTGTCTTGTTGAATACAAGCAACCTTTAGATAGAAGATATCATGGCGAAGCGATATGTTGCAGCGATTGCGGACCGCAAATGAGTTTTTATGATGGATTGGAAAGGGTCGAATGTGACAATCCTATAAGAAAAGGTGCCGAAGTTTTGGAAAAAGGCGAAATACTTGCCATCAAGGGTATCGGCGGAACACACCTTGTTGTTGATGCATACAATGATAAATCCATCAAGGAATTAAGAAAAAGACTGAACAGACCAAATCAAGCGTTTGCAGTAATGTGCAAAGATCTGGAAAGCCTTAAAAAATATGCCCAACTTTCAAAAAGGGAAATTGAAACAATTACATCTAACAAAAGACCTATTGTCATCTTAAAGAAAAATGAAGGTTACAGATTCCCGGAAAGTTTATCCCCCGGACTTCACAACATCGGAGTCATGCTCCCATACTCACCAATGCATTACCTTTTGTTTGATGAAAGCGAGATTGACACATTCGTCATGACCTCCGCAAACATTCCCGGAGAGCCTATGATGATTGACAATGAGGAAATCATCAACGGAGTCAATGACTATTCACTTGTCCACAACAGAAAAATACTGAACCGTTGCGACGATTCCGTGATTAGGTTCAGAAATGACGAACTGTCTTTCATTAGACGGTCCCGTGGTTACACCCCAGAGCCATATACAATAAATTATGAGGTTAATGACCTGGACGTTCTTGCACTGGGACCTGAACTTGATGTTACATTTTCAATAGCTCGTGGCGATAAGGTATATCCGTCACAGCATATTGGAAACACCAACAAACCTAAAACACTAGAGTTTTTGAGAAAAGCTATTGAAAATATGGAGCGCATTACCAAAATCAATGAATTTGATGTTGTTGCATGTGACATGCACCCACATTTCTTCACCACCCGTTTGGCCCATGAACTGGCTGAAAAATATGATGCAGAAGTATTGCCCGTCCAGCACCACCATGCCCACAGTATTGCACTTGCAAACGATCATGGAATTGACGAGATGATTGTTATTGCAGCAGACGGAGTGGGTTACGGCAGCGACGGAACAAGCTGGGGAGGAGAAATCCTTTATACTGACATAAAGAATTTCGAAAGAATGGCACACCTCCAACCTCAACTGATGCCTGGAGGAGACATGGCCACAAGATATCCTGCAAGAATGCTTGCAAGCATCATCGATGATGAGGAAATGATTAAGAAATATTCTGATTATTTCAAGTATGGGGAAATTGAAATTAAAAATATATTCAAGCAGATTGCCTCAGGAATCAATGTTGGAATATCAACAAGTACCGGAAGGGTTCTCGATTCAATGGCTGTTGCTTTGGAAATTTGCCATGAGAGAACATATGAGGGAGAGTGTTCTATGAAACTTGAATCATCTGCATATTACTCAACTAAAGAATTGGAAATTCCGGTGATTATAGAAAATGACCAATTGAACACCACTGAAATATTGCGTGAAGTTGTGAGATTATATCAAAATGGTGAGAAAAAGGCAGATGTTGCAGCGGCGGGCCAAACAGCAGTGGCAAGAGGCTTAAGTGAACTTGCATTAAGTGCTGCAGACAAAAAAAGCATTGCAGACATTGGCGCCACTGGAGGAGTGTTCTACAACGAGGCGATTACTGAAACCGTGAAGGATTGCATTGAGAATAACGGTTATAATTTTATCCAGCATCTGAATACCTGCGCAGGGGACGGTTCAGTTTCACTGGGCCAAAGCATTGTTGCTAAAAAAATTTAAAAAAAGTGTTTGAACATTAATTCAAACAAAAATCATCTATTTTTCATGGTCCTTTCAAGGATATATTCAGCCCTTTCCAAAAGGTTGCCGTATAATCTGATTTGATTTTTCAACTCATCAATTGCCTCGAGTTGTCCGTCATCGATTCTTTTTTCAATATCCAGTAATCTAGACCATTCATCTCCTGATGGAAGTTGTAATGTATTGAGCATGTCGTCGGTAAACTGTACATCGAAGTTATTTCTGTTAATGGTAATATGAATATTAACTTCGTTTTGCAAATCATAGTATTTACGTGGGCGACCTCTTAAAATCTTTTTATAAGAAGAGTTTAGAATCCCTATATCTTCCATTGCACGCAAGTGTGCAATAATTGCTTTTTGACCAATGTCAAGTTCATTGGAGATTTCACTTACAAACATAGGTTCTTCTCTTAAAAGATTTATAATGTCTCTTCTAGTTTTACAACCCATTACATCAAGGATATCCTCCACATCAATGTCTCCGGAAGGGTCATTGTAATTGGTTCTCAATTCTATATGACCGCTGGGTGAATTGACATTTCTGCGAGGTTTTTCATTTTTCTCAATGTCGTTTGTATTAGTCATGTTTATACATTATGTATCGAAACCTTTATATAACTTTTTGTTACTATAATAATGTAAGAGAAAGATAACTTTTGGTTACTTTAATATTTGGTTCAGAAAAACTTGAAGTAATAGCTCTTATTTGATGAACCATTTTCCTATATGTCCA
Organism: Methanobrevibacter sp.; assembly: GCF_017940815.1. Taxonomy (GTDB): domain Archaea; phylum Methanobacteriota; class Methanobacteria; order Methanobacteriales; family Methanobacteriaceae; genus Methanocatella. Next base: position 44,002 of record NZ_JAGAXX010000003.1, on the reverse strand, counting down.
TAAATTCCCAAAAAACCAATATTAAATAACTAAAAGAAAAACTTCTCGGTTAAGAGTTATTACAAAAGTTTTTCCAAAAACCTAAAAAAGGTGTAACTATGACTGATGAAAATAAAGGCGAAACTGAAGTTGAAACCCAAGATTTCGAAGAAAAATTTGAAGAACTTGAAAAAGAGTTAATTCAAAAAGATGTAGAAATCGAAAAACTCAAAAGCGATCTTGAAAAATCCGAAGCTGAAACTCAGGAATACATTTCACTATCCCAAAGGCTTCAAGCTGATTTCGAAAACTTCAAAAAAATTACAGATAAAAGAAATAAAGATCTTGTAAAATTCGCAAATGAAAACGTTATCAAAGACTTCCTAGATTGCTATGAAGACTTCGGCAGAGCTTTAGAAACAGAAAATGATGAAGATTTAAGAAAAGGAATCGAATTAATATATAATAAATTTACTGATGTACTCACAAAAGAAGGCGTATCCGAAATACCTGCAAAAGGCGAAAAATTTGACTTGAACAAGCATGAAGCATTAATGGTTCAAGAGTCCGATGAAGTTGAAAACGGATATGTTATTGAAGAGTTAATGAAAGGATACATGTACAAAGACAAAGTTCTTAAATATTCAAAAGTTATAGTTTGTAAAAAATAATGTTTATTAAATTAATTATAAAAAAATAAGGTGATATTTTATGTCTGACGCTAAAAAAGAAAAAATTATTGGAATTGACTTAGGTACAAGTAACTCTGCAGCATCTGTGCTTGTAGGAGGTAAACCAACTACAATCCCATCTGCAGAAGGAGCAAGCCAATATGGTAAATCTTTCCCAAGTTATGTTGCATTTACAGAAGACGGTCAAATGTTAGTTGGAGAACCTGCAAGAAGACAAGCAGTAACAAACCCAGAAAATACAATCAGTGCAATCAAAAGAAGCATGGGTACTGACCACAAAGTTACTGTAAACGGAAAACAATACTCTCCACAAGAAATTTCCGCTTTCATCTTACAAAAAATTAAAAAAGATGCAGAAACATTCTTAGGAGAACCTATTGAAAAAGCAGTTATTACCGTACCAGCTTACTTTGACGACAACCAAAGGACCGCAACCAAAGATGCAGGTACCATTGCTGGATTAGATGTTGTAAGACTCGTTAACGAACCAACCGCAGCAAGCCTCGCATACGGACTTGACAAAGCTGAAGAAGATGACATGAACATCATGGTATACGATTTAGGTGGAGGTACCTTAGACGTAACCATCATGGAATTCGGTGGAGGAGTGTTTGAAGTAAGATCCACCAGCGGAGACACCCAACTCGGTGGTACCGATATGGATAACGTATTAATCAAATACTTAGCTGACGAGTTCAAAGCACAAGAAGGTATTGACTTAATGGATAACGACCAAGCAGTACAAAGATTAAGAGAAGCTGCTGAAAAAGCAAAAATCGAATTATCCACTACCACAACTACCGAAGTAAACTTACCGTTCATTGCAATGGGAAGTGACGGCACTCCTAAAAACTTAATTATCTCACTTACAAGAGCTAAATTAGAAGAGCTCGTTGATTCAATTGTTGAAAAATCAGGTAAACCAATGCAACAAGCATTAGATGATGCAAAAATGAGCAAATCAGAAATTGACAAAATCATCTTAGTTGGTGGACCTACCAGAATGCCAATTGTACAAAAATTCGTAGAAAAATTCATAGGAAAACCAGTTGAACGTGGTATCGACCCAATGGAATGTGTATCCATGGGTGCTGCTATTCAAGGAGGAGTATTAGCTGGTGAAATTAAAGACATCGTTCTTTTAGATGTAACTCCATTATCCTTAGGTATTGAAACCTTAGGTGGAGTATCAACCACTTTAATTGAAAGAAACACTACTATTCCAACCAAGAAAAGTCAAGTGTTCTCAACTGCTGCTGACAACCAACCTTCAGTAGACATCAACGTATTGCAAGGTGAAAGGAAAATGGCAGCTGACAACACCTCCCTCGGACGTTTCCAACTTGTAGGTATCCCACCTGCACCAAGAGGAGTTCCACAAATCGAAGTGACCTTCGATATTGACGCAAACGGTATTATCAATGTAACTGCTAAAGATAAAGGAACAGGTAAGGAACAAGCAATTACCATTACTTCCTCAACCAAGTTATCTGATGAAGAAATTGAAGAAAAAATCAAAGAAGCAGAAATGAATGCTGAAGCTGATGCAAAAAGACAAGAAGAGATTGAAATCAGAAACAACGCAGACTCATTAATTTACACTTCAGAAAAAACTTTAGATGAACTCAAAGATCAAGTGTCTGAAGATGAAAAAACTAAAGTCGAAGGACTTGTAGCTGAATTAAGAGAACTTATAGCTGGCGATGACGTTGATGCCATTAAAGCTAAGTCTGATGAACTCTCTAATGTAGTTCAAGAGATTGGCGCTAAAATCTACCAACAAGCACAAGCTGAAGCTCAAGCACAACAACAAGCTGGAGCTGACCCTAACGCTGGTGCCAATGACGGCGATGATGACACAATTGATGCAGACTATGAAGTAAAAGACGATTAGATTAAATAATACAGTTTTATTAGATTGTTAGGTTAAGACAAATCAGAATCAGAATCAAAAAAATAGTTAAACTAACAATTAAAATAAAACTATTATTTATTCTATTATTATTTTTTTAAGGTGAACAAATGGCAGACAAGCGAGATTATTATGAAGTTTTAGGTGTCGATAAGGACGCTGACGAAAAAACAATTAAAAAAGCTTATCGTAAATTAGCCAGAAAATACCATCCAGACGTTTGTGATGAACCAGATGCAGAAGATAAGTTTAAAGAAGTGAGTGAAGCGTACGCTGTCTTGTCTGATGATGAAAAACGTCAAAGATACGATCAATTCGGTCATGCAGGAATGGATGGATTTACTGCAGAAGACTTCTACCAAAACGTGAACTTTGAGGACATATTCCAAGGATTTGACATAGGAAACATTTTTGACATGTTCGGCTTTGGAGGAGGTGCTCGTACAAGAGGAAGAACCGGCCCTCAAAGAGGTTCCGACATTTACACAGAAGTCCCAATTACTTTAGAAGAGGCATTCAACGGCTGTGAAAAGGAAATCAAAATCACAAGAAGCGAGTTATGCCCAACATGTAACGGTTCCAAATCAAAACCTGGCTCCAACCCTGAAACATGTAAGACATGTGGCGGAACAGGACAAATCAAGGAGGTCAGCAACACTTTCCTAGGCCAAATGGTTAATGTGAGACCATGTAGAGAATGTGGGGGAACTGGTAAGATAATTACCGATCCTTGTGAAGAGTGCCGTGGAAAAGGAAGTGTCAGAAAATCCAAAACCATTAAAATAGAGATTCCTGAAGGAGTCGATGAAGGCAACCACCTAAGGGTTTCCGGTGAAGGAAACTGCGGTGAAGGTCCAGGCCTTGAAGGAGATTTAATAGTAACAGTTCATGTTAAAGACCATAAGCAGTTCGTTCGTGAAGGAGACCACCTATACATGGAACAGCAAATCAGCTTCCCGCAAGCTGCGCTCGGTGACGTGTTAAGTATCCCTACAATCGAGGGAAAAGAAGTCGAGTTCAAGATTACTCCAGGAACACAAAGCGAAACCGTCTACAAGTTAAGGGGACAAGGTATGAACTCCGTCAGGCATTCAGGCAGAGGAAACATGTATGTAACCGTCAAGGTTGTTGTTCCTAAGAAATTAAACTCAAAGCAAAAAGACTTGCTTAAGGAATTCGCTGAAGTCAGCGGAGATGAAATTAAACACGTTGAAAGAGGACTCTTTGATAGAGTTAAGGATGCGATGAAGTAGATTAGTTTTTCACTAATTTACTCCCACACTTTTTCTTATTTTTAGACTTCATTAAATTTACATTTGATTGTTTTATTTGTGAAATTTTGAAGGTTAATCTTATAATTCACAGTATCTATTTTTAAAATTTGCATTACATTTGATGTGATGTAGATGCAGCGAACAAAATTGGCGAAAAGATCATTTTTGTAAAAAATTATCGGAAAATGGGATGAAAAATAGTGCTATAATAATTGAAATAATAATCAATTAAAATATAAACCATCAACTGAAATCATATAATTTTAATATCACTATTGAATATGATTAATAGATTATTGAAAAATAGTTATTTTAAATTGAGTAATCTACATGAAAAAAATAAAAAAAGTATAGAGATTAAAAATCTCTATTTTTTAACTTTAACTTTTTTGGTAATTTTAGTTATCAAATAGGTAACTTTAAATTTATATTTTTTACCTTTTTTGAGTTTTTTAATTACCTTTTTGTTTATTTTAACTTTAGCAATACCTTTCTTATTAGTTTTAGCAGTGTATTTTTTGCCTTTAAACTTAAAGGTGACTTTTTTGCCTTTAGCAACCTTACCATTGATTTTTAAAGTTGATTTTAAGACAAGTTTTTTAGCAGTTTTCTTAACTTTAACATTTTTAGAAGATAAAACAATTTTATCAGCCGCTTTCTTAGGTGCTGGAGAAGGATTAACTACTTTTAAAGCAACATTTCCTTCAAACGCATTGTATTTTGCATCACCAAGATAATTGTATACTAATTGTTTATCCCCTGCAGTTAAACCAGCAATATTAACTTTTGCAACACCATTTTCAGCATTTGCATAATATTTATTGCCGCCCACATCAACTAAAACATAACCAGTTGCATCTTTAGGTAAATTGATAGATATTCCAGTAGCTTTTCCAGCAGTTATACTGCCAGGAACAGTCACATTTGATAAAGGAGTAACTTTAGCAACATTTCCATTTAATGATTTGTGGAATGAATCATATTTTCCATCACCAGAATATTCAACAGAAATATCATGATTACCAGCAGACAAATTATTAATTGGAATGCTTGCAACACCATTAACGACAGGCACTACAATCTCCTTACCATCAATTGTTACAGTCAAATTACCCTCAGCATCGCTAGGTAACTCAATAGCTATTTCATTATCTCCAGTTGTTAGTTCATCTGGAACTTCAATATTTGGATTAACTGTTAAATCGGCATTAACACTTGCAGGTTTATAAGTGTCATCACCAGAATAAACAACTGACACATCATGGTCACCCAAAGATAAGTCATCTAATGGGATGTTTGCAGTACCATTTACAATAGGCACAACAATCTCATTACCATCAATTGTTACAGTTACACTTCCTGTAGCATTTTCTGGCAATTTAATACTTATTTCACCACCATTGTAAGGAACTTCATCCGGAACATCAATATTTGCATCAACAAAGATCTCATCTGTTATTGTTTTTGCAGGATATTTATCATCACCAGAGTAAGCAACAGTAATTTCATGAGAACCATAATCTAAAACTGAAACATTAACAACAGCATAACCATCTTCCACATCCACAGTGAATGTTTGATCATCAATAGTTACTTCAACATTGCCTTCAGCTCCATCAGGTAATCCAATATAAATTAAACCATCCTCACCGTAACGTAAGTCTCCGTCAATTTCAATATCATAATTTACATTAAATTGGGAAACTGCTTCACTTCCAGTGTAGAAATCATCACCTGAATAAACAACACGTACATCATAAGTTCCATTACCTAAATCAGGAACATAAAGATAAGCTTTTGCATCTTCTAAATCTAAAATTACTGGATCAAGGTCGCCAACATAAATTGTGACAGTGCCTGTAGCTCCATCAGGTAAACTCACCTCAATATATGCCTCATCGCCTAATTCAATTGACTCGGCTAAAATTTCAGGAGTAGTTTGAGTTTTATTAACCATCACAACAACTGTAGTTTCCGCTTCTTTAAATTTATCGTCACCAGAATATTTAACTGTAAAAGTGTGAGTGCCACTAGCTAAATTAGAAATAGTTATAACAGTACTACCTTCATTAATTTCACCATAATACTTGCCATCAACGATTACGGAACCACTAGCAGTTTCATTGACAGTTACAACAATGATTGCATCATCACCCACATGAATTGGGTCTGCTGCAGCACTAATACCAACGTCTAATTTTTCGATAGTGAATTTAGAAACATGGCTAACAACACCATTATAAATAACTACCAAATTATGGTCACCATATGAAGCGTCTTCTAATGAATAACTTGCATTTCCATTAACTATAGGAACTGTTTTTATCTCATCGTCAACAATCACAATAAGTTCACCAGTTGCATCAGGTGCTGAAATAACAATTACAGAATCTTCAGCATCAACGTCAACGGTCACTTCCAATTTTGTTACAGTGAAATCAACTGAAGTGCTTGCAGGATTATATTTATCATCTCCTTTGAAAGCAACACTTGCAGTATTCTCACCTACTTTTAAAGCAGGAATAATGGCCATATATTCACCATCAACCAAATTGGCGCCATAAACGGTTCCATCAATTGAAACTACAACAATGCCAGTTGCATCTTCAGGAATACCTGAAATGATGATTGATACATTGTTTCCTGCAGAAGCATTTATTGAACGAGCACTAATTTCTAAAGAGTTTTTAGACACTTTGAAAGCCTGTGAAATTGGATCAGCATCATAATTGATACCTTCATAAGTTACATTGAATGAATAAACACCTTCTTTTAAGTCAGATATATTGAATATCGCTTTACCTTCAGAAATTGATTGAATTTTAATATTTCCATTGATTTCCAATTTGATTACCGCATTTTCATCATAATCTGAGAATGAAAGTTCAATTGTTTGATTTTGACCCACATTGATTGTTTCATTAAAACTGATTACAGGGGAAATTGATTTTTTAGATATGGTAAATGAAGTCTTATTGTTTGCTACATTGAAGTTTTCATCACCATTGTATGTTACCTCAACTTCATATTCACCAGCATCCAAAATACCTAAATCAAGTTCAGAATCATTTACATAAACAGTATATGGCTTGTTGTTGATTAAAACTGTGAAGTTACCTGTTGCTTTATCAGAACTTAAAGCCAATACTACAACTTGTTTTTGACCATATTCAATTGAATTTGCAACTGTTGAAATATTAATGTTAGCTTTTTCAACGTTAAAGACAAATTCGATTACATCACTACCATAATAGTTTTCATCACCATTATACTGAGCTTTTGAAATATAATTACCAACTGTTAAGTCATCACCAACATTTAATGTAGCAACACCATCAGTTAAATTTACAGTATATGGAACAGCATTTACCCAAATAGTCACGTTTCCAGTAGGAATTACATCATCTCTACCAGTTACATTAATAGTTATTGTTCCGTTTTCCCATCTAACGGCATTATCGACACCACTTGAGATATTTTCAATGTCCTGTTTGAATGATAAAGACATTGTTAAACCGCTGATTGTAACACTTACTTTTTCACCGACTTTTAACTGTTTTTCCAATGTTGCAGTGGCAATTCCATTTTCATCCAATTTATCAGCGCTTGAATTAAGATTATCAGAGAAAGTTACAGGAATATCCAATGAAGTAATGTTTTCATAAGCACTACCATCATTTAAAGTGTTCAAAGTTACAGTGAATTCCGCACTTTCATTATCCCAAGTCATTACTATCCAGTTATTCGGTTTGACTGAAAGGTGTGAGAAGTCAGGGTCGTTTGAAGACCAGAAGTTATAATCCAAATTACCTTCCTTAACACTAATCCAAGTCCATCTGGTATTGAAATCTAAATCAGATAAGATACAATTGGACATGTTGAGAGATTTTAGAATAGCAAAGCTAGAATAAGTTGCTTGTGATCCTTTCATAGTTGTGAATATTGAATTTGTAATGACTGCACTAGCACCCGCACCAAATGCATTAGAACTTTCAATTAAAATTTCTGAATATGCTTTGAAATTAGTGAATGTAGAATTGTCAATATAAATTTCGTTACGTGCATTGCTCAATCCTTGATTTACACTATTTGTTGAAATAAGACCAAATCCTCCATTTGACTCTAAATGATCAAATTTAGAATTTAAAATGCTTAATTTAACATCATAGTCCTGCAAGTAGATTGCACCGGATTTACCGTTTTGAACATAAATATCAGTAATTGTAGAGTTGATAATATCCAAGTAATCTGCATCAGCAACATTTACAAGACAGCCATATGTTGGATTGGTTGTAGAAGCAGATGCCGGATTAATCATTGTTACATTAATGAAACGAACATTAACCTTATTGATTGTAAACATTGAGGTTCTGGTCATTTCAGCATCAATTACTGCATCATTACCTACAATATCAATGTTCATCATCTTAGATTTGGATAATGAAATTCCGATGTTGTCTGATCCAGTGAATAAACCCTTAAGTACAATAGTACCATTGCCGTTTAAAGTGTTGATTGCTTTTTTAATTGATTTAAATGGTTTGTCTGCAAAACCAGTTCCATTTTCATCATCGCCTTCATCCGCATCAACATAAAGTACATTAACAATAGTGTACATTGATTCAATAGTAGTGTTGAGTTTATTGAAGTTAATATCCCCATTATATTCCACATAAACATCATGGACACCGTCAGTTAAATCAGCACCTATATTATAAGTCGCTTCACCATTATTGTCCAATGTTACTGTTTTATTTATATCTTTAGATACAATGGTTACATTTCCGGTTGGAATAACACCATTTACAGGATTGACCTTTATTGAAATAATATTATCATTACCGACAAAGATTGTAGCTCCACCAGTTACATCCAATGTTGTATCAACAGCATTAATGACAAATGAAGCATTTTTAGAAGCAAACAGGTAATTTGCATCCCCCTCATAATAAACATTAATGGTGTGATTACCCGCAGTTAAATTATAACCTACATCAAATGTCAATTTACCATTTTCTGCATAAGCAGTATAAACGATATCTCCAACTGTTACATTGAATTTACCAGTAATTGGTTCGTCAACCAAACCAGAGACATTAACGCTAACTGTTATATTTTTACCTAATTCGCAAGTTTCAGGATTTTCAATTTCAATTGTTGGCATTTCCATTCTTTTAACTGTCAACTGAGGCGAAGTGGTTGATGCATTAAAGTAATTATCATCACCACCATATTTAATTTCAGCAGTGTAAGTTCCTTTGGTGAGAGAGTCTCCAATATCAAAACTTACTTTACCACTATTCAATTGAACAGTTTTTTCAATGTTTCCTATTTTTACAGTGATTGTTCCGCTTGGAAGTGTTGTTGGATTATAAGTTGCTTGTGTAGGTTCTTTACCAAATTTATCAACTTTTACATCATCCACAATTGTTGTTGAACCTTTATATGTGTAAATTCCAAAGTAAAGTTCATCATTGCTTACGGAAACAGATCCTAAAACATTATCATTCACATAAAAAGTCATTTTTCTGTTTTCAATAGTTACTTTGAATATGTCTCCTTCTTTAGGTGCTTCAAATCCACTGAATGAAGATGATGTACCTGATCTTGGCCAAAACTTATAGGTTGATGATGAATAAGACAAGTAACCTATATTGCTTGCCCAAGTTTTTCCTGTGAATGCGTATAATCTGAAGTTGGTTGAACTTACATATTTAAATTGGAAAAGACTTCCAGCTTGAGGAAATATGACTGCACTGTCTTTAATAAGAGTAGATGCACCGGAGGAAGGTGAAGTAACTCTAATTCCATTTGCAACTATAGATGCAGTAGGGCCATAATATGTAGAGGATGCAGAAGTTACTTTAATCAAACTAGATGTACTGGTTGCAGTTTTATCAATACTGAACAGTGGTTTGTCATAATAGTAAACAACTCCATCAGGAGTTACAGTTACAGTCATTGTAACATTGTTTCCTTCATCAATGGTATCTCTTGATAGTTCAGAGGTTATATCAACACTGATTTTTGTAACGTTTAAAGTTAATGTTACAGTCATGTTGTTGAATTTGGTATCCCCACCATATTTAACAATAACATCATGAATGCCAAATGACAAGTCGTCTCCGACTGGAATAAAGACTTTACCATTAACTAATGATTTAGTTACATCAATTCCATTAATGGTTACGGTCACTTCTCCAGTTGGAGTTGCAAAATCGTTTGAAACACTCACATAAATGTAAGTTGCCACTCCTTTGTATACAACATCAGAGTCGAGTTTTATTGTTGAATTTAATTTATTAACCTTAAACACGGAGCTTAGTTTTATTTTTTCGGATTCAACATAGTTTTCATCACCATTATATTTGATGTAGACATTATAATCTCCACCATCAAGATTATAACCTAAATCGATTGTTCCCACTCCATCAGTTAAGTCAATTGTGTATACGTTGTTATCGAGCCATAATGTAACTGTACCAGTTGGATTTACACCTTCAATTCCAGTTAATTCGACATTTACAGTTCCATTTATTCCAATAGTTGCATTAGAGACAATATTTACAGAGATATCTCTGATATTTGGTTTGATTACAAATGAAATAGTTTGTGAATCGATTGTTGCATTAGCTTGATAACTTGCACCAATTGTCAGTTCATTGTCCAATGTGACAGTTGCTACACCATTTGTAGTATTAACTATTTCAGAAGCGCCCTCGATAGTTATGTTAGCAACTCTTGTTGGAATATAACTTGCTTCTTCAGCATGATTACCATCATTTAATAAGTTGATTGATGCTGAAATTTCTTTTCCATCAATTTTGTAACTTAATACTAACCAATTAGCTAATGTAACACCAACTGCTGATGGACTATTTGTTCCCCACCAATTAGCATTGTAATTTGCAGATCCACCAACTGTTTGTGTGCCAATAAATGCATTATAATTGACTATCGCTGTTGCGTCAGTTACTCTCATAGTGTTTGGAGCGGAAGTAGCTGTGTTTCCTTCAAAAATATTTCCTTTTAAAACACCAGTTTTAATTAATAATGCTCCCGCAACTAGTTCACCACTACCTCCAGTTCTAACAACTGAATTTCTAATGAATCTAGAGTTCATAATATTAGTAGTAGCAGTTGTGGTATATATCGCTCCACCTCCACCACCGACACTGGCGGATGAATAAGAATATCCGTTATATGCATTTCCTTCGAATAATGAATTATCTACATCTAATGAACCGCCGTTTAAGTAAATAGCAGCTCCACCACCTAAAGCAGAATAGTCTGTTTTAGTTAAAGTATTGTTGATAAAACTACTGTTTATAACAGTCACTTGTGCATTATTAGCAGATAATGCCGCACCAGTTAATGCAGTTACTTTATTGTCCATGATAGTTACATTGATTAAAGTTAATGAACCTCCGTTAATGTAAATAGCTGCACCACCAGGAGAAGCAACAGATCCACTTGTTAAAATAATGTTTTTCAAAGTCACATCCGCATTTGCAATGTTGAAAATCCTAACTTTATTTCCATTAGCATCGGTTGCGTTAATTGTAAATCCATGACCATCAAGGGTAATGCTTTTATCAATTATAATACCATTTTTATAAGTAGTTTCTTCATTAATATTTACATCATTTAATTTAACGCTATTTTCCAAATCAATAACATCATTTTCATCAGCATCTTTAATTTTAGAGTCTAATTGAGCAAAATTATTAAAATCAGAATCAATTGGTTTTAAAGCGTAATCTACTTCAACCTCTAAAACTTTAACTGAAACATTATAATTTGAATCATAGGTAACAGCCTTATCAAATTCAACAGTTGCAATACCATTTTCAAGAGTTGATTCTTTTACAACATCCTCCCAAGAAACAGAAATTGGTAATGTAGGGAATTTTTCAGGATTTGGAGCATTTGCACCATTGTTTAAAGTGTTTAATGAAACTTTAATTAAAGTATCCTCATTTGTTACATTTAAAACAATCCAATTATTTAATGTTACACCAACATTTTCAGGAGAATTAGTTTCCCACCAGTTATAATCGAAATTACCAGTTCCAGAAACAGTTTGCCCATTTAAGAATACATTATAATTTGCACTAGCAACATTTCCAAGAGATACAGCACCCGCAGAATTACCATCAAAAACAGAGCCTCCAATAGTACCTTTTTCAATTTGAACCGCACCAGCAGAGGTTGCAGTATTGTTTACAAAAGTAGAATTTACAATATTAACATTACCATCAACGGAATAAACTGCTCCACCGTTTGTTGCAGTATTTTCAATGAAAGTAACATCATTTAATGTCAATGTTCCATCATCTACAAAGATAGCTCCACCATTATCAGCAGACCCTCCGGTCAATATGATATCTTTTAATGTTACGGTTGCACCGTTAGTGATTTTGAAAATTCTTACTTTATTACCATTTGCATCAGTTGCATTAATGGTAAGTCCATGGCCATCAATAATAATATCCTTATCGATGACAATTCCTTGAGCGTAAGTGATTTCTTCACCAGTTACACCCGCATTTAATTGGAAATCACCTTTTATATCATAGATTTCGCCAGCAGAAGTGTTTCTAATATTATTTTCCAAATATGCAAAACTTTTGGCTTTATCATTTATGACAAAACTTAAGGATTGATCATTAACGGAAACAGTAACTGTATTTCCTGCAAACTCAGTGATTGGTTCATCTAATGTTAATGTTCCAACACCATTTATGATTTTAACTTTTTTATTTTCATCAAGACCTGTAATTGTAGCTTCCATTGTTGGCAGTAACGCCAAATCACCTAATTCAGTGCCGTCATTGAGTTTGGTTAATTTCACTACAATATTATTGTCATCATGTTCAATACTCATAACAACCCAATTGGTTAAATCTACACCAACATCGGTAGGCTCATTTGATCCCCACCAATTGTAAGCCCAATTATAATCCTTATTCTCGTTAACATATTGATTTTTACTAATTTTTTCATCAACAAATGCATTGTGATGTATTTCACCACCACTTTCAAACTGGGCAGATATGGAGTCATCGGCTGAATTGTTTTCAAATAGACAACCTGTTACAACATAATCAGTACCTCTGAAGTAGAGTGCTGAAACAGAATGTGCGGAGTTATCTCTAAAAGTAGTATTTACTATCATTGAACTACGAGTGTTAGGAATTGCATAAACTGCACCTGCAAGTGCTCTAGCTGCATCACAAGTCAATCTGTTGTTAACAAATTCTGAGTTAGCAATTGATACAACAGAATTTAAAGAAGCAATTGCTCCACCACCGGCCTGATTTGAAATTTTGCCGAAAATAGCTTCATTGTTTTCAAAATAAGTTCCGTTAACATAAAGGGACGAACTACCTTGATTAACATTAATTGCAGCCCCTCCACCAGCAGTATTTGGAGCTTGGTCATGTTTAATAGTATTGTTTACAAAAGAACCTCCAGTAACATTAACGGTACCTCCATTATAAACCATCACTGCACCGGAACCCAGTTTATTGTTTGCGGTCATTTGTGCATAATTGTTAATGAAGTTTACATTAACCAATGTTAAGTATCCACCATTTACAGTAATTGCACCTCCTATTTTATCACCCGCACCAACATAGCTTGCACCAGCGATAGTTAAATCTTTTAAGGTTACGTGGGCACCTGAAGCAATGGTAAATAAGCGAACCTTATTTCCATCGGCATCAGTTGCATTAATCACCTGATTATAACCATTAATAGTTACATCTTTACTAATGGTCATTCCATCTACATATGTTGTTTCTTCACCAGAAGTTCCATCATTTAATGTCACATTAGTGTTTAAATGAACAGTACCTCCAGCATCAACATCCTGAATTGCCTTATCCAATGATGCGAAATTTCCATCATCGACATCGGATTCAGAATCACTTAATACATCATCCCCATCATCAGAACTTAATGAATCCACTTCATCATCTGAAGCAATCAAATCTTGAGCATCAGATGCAGAAACAGTTCCAATAATTAGGAAAACTAATAAAATCATTCCTAGGAACGATATTGACTTTTTAATAATTTCACCTCTATTAAAATTTATTTGATATCATACGATGTTAAATTGATTAAATTTAATTGAATAAAAGTAAAGTATGATAAATATATATTAATTATTTATGATATATAAATTTAATAATATTCAAATATCTTTGAAAAAAAGAAGAAAAAAATAATATGTTTAATATTATTTCTTAATTTTGATTTTATTTTTAATTTTGGACTTAGAATAACTTGTTTTAATAGTGTATTTACCCACTTTTAGTTTTAATTTAAGTTTTAAAGTTGCGACACCTTTTTTGTTGGTTTTTACTTTATATTTCTTGCCCTTAAATTTAAAAGTAATTTTTTTACCTTTAAGCGGCTTGCCCTTACCATTGACCAGCTTTGCCTTAAATTTAATTGGCTTACCTTTCTTCTTAGAAACATTTTTTGCAGTCAAAACAGGTTTTACAGTAATTTTATTTGAAACTTTATAGTTTGCATAAGTTACAACAATGGTATACCTATTAGGTTTAAGAGCAATCTTTAAAGAAGCATAACCATTTTTATCGGTCTTGACATTATATGTTTTGGAATTTACATTGAATTTAACCAAAACTCCACTACCAACAGGCTTCCCATTCTTACCGATGATTTTAACTTTATAAGATGAGCCATTATTATAATACATTACAATATTTTATTTTCCATAATTGGTGCAAAAACGTCAATATTGCACTCAATGTATTCTCCGGTATCAGGATTTATAACAGTGACCAGATAACTTTTAGGAGGCAATTCCATATTAACATTAATTTCACCAAAATCATCAGTTTTATAAGTATACTTAATTCCATCAATAATTACATCTATTTCAGAATTTAATAGAGGAGTGCCGTTTCTATCTACAAATGAAACTGAATAATATTGATTATCCCCAAGCACTTTAATAATCTTATCAGCAAATATTGTCTGCAATATATTCAGATCAAAACTTTCAGTCAAACCATCGTATGGATTGGTTACTCCTATGACATGACTTCCAGAAGCTAGATTAAGATTGAAATTGAATACCCCATCACTACCTATTACAGCTATATAATTGATTCCATCAATATTTATTACAAATTGTGTATTTTTAATCAAATCCCCATTACCTGCTAAAAATTTAATTTTCAAATAAGGAGATTCACCATAATATTTAATCGCATTTTCCCCAATAATAGTTTTTAAAACAGTAATTGTTGTTTGATTAAATGAATTTTCATATGGAATCCGTCCATAATAATAACACTCAACATTATATCTTCCAGGTTTTAAATCTACTTTCAATGAGATCCATCCATCATCGTCTGTAGTGCAGTTATAAGAAATATTATCAAGGAGCACAACAATTGTTTTATTAGATAAACCTACACCTAACTCATTAACAAGTCTTGCATGGAATTGTGTACCGTTTCGATAATATTTAACTAGCCTAACAGCAAATAATTGAGTTGAATCACCTGATACAAATAATTTAGCAGAAGTTGAAACTTTTTTATAAGTGTCATCCCCAGAAAATACTGTTTTAACAGTATATACATTAGGATATAATTCAACATCCAAAAATGCTTTACCTTCATTATCAGTTATTGCAGAATAATACTTGTCACCCACTGAAAAGGTAATAGATTTATTTGCAAGCAATGTACCATTCACATCAGATAAAACAACATAATACTTTGAGTTTTTGATATTTGTTTCGCCTTTAAACATGATTGTTTTGATTTTATTATCTGAAGATTCAATATCAATAGTGTTTATAGAAGTGCTTCCTAAATATAAATCATTTCCTTTGTAAATTACTTTAGCAACATATTTTCCATATTCTAAATCTAAATCAAAGATTATTGCACCATTTTTATCTGTAGTTTTTGTGATGTTCTTTATAGATTCACCATCAAAATTGTAAATTTGAAGAGTGATTTCACTACTGGATATTCCCTTGTTAATAGGATCAGACAATATCACCTTAAAGTGACTTGTTTCATTGTCTAATGCAACTATATCACTTGAATCGAGATTTGAAGAAAGCTTATCAGAATCAACAACATAAATAATTGAAGAACCGTTGCTTGACAGGTAATTTGGATTATCCATGGAATAAGTAATAGTGTACATTCCTTCATCCAAATTAAGCAATAATTTTGCTATACCATCTTTATTTGTTGTTAAATTATATTTTGTTCCATTAATGTCTACATGAACTTGCATATTCTTAATCGGAACATTATTAACATTCCTAAGACTTATCTCATATTGCCTTGCCTCACCATAGTTCATTATAACATCTTTGCCCAATATTGTTGTTGGCATTTTATAAACGGTTATGGTATTAGAACCAGAACCAAAAATATTATAATACTCATTAGAGTATTTATACGTAATATTATATATTCCTGGATTTAATGTGATTTTTAAACGCCCTAAACCGAATACATCAGTAATTACTTCATATGATTGAGACCATTCCTGGGAAGACAACGCTACTTGAATTTTTTTACCATATTGACTGTAAGCGTTAGGATCATTAAATTCAATTATGAAAAATTTGTCCTCTCCATAATATTGAACCAAATCTGTAGAATTTATTTGAATATTCTGCAATACAGCATCTTTACTTACCACAATTGTTGCAGCATTGGTAGCATCGGCATACCATTCATTGCCACCATAATCGAAAGTGGCCAGATAACTTCCTTCATCCAAATCTATAACAAATGAAGCTTCCCCATTGGAATCCGTGTTAAGTTGATATGATTTAATTAATTTTCCTTGATAACAATTTAATATTATTGTTTCATTATATACTCTTCTTCCATACATATCACTCAAAACAACTGTATAAATACCATTCAATGGAATAGTACTATGATGGAATCCTGAAACAATTGTCAATACTTTTTCAACGTGAATCACACTAGTATTAACACTAGGACCATAAACTTCATCTCCCGCAAATTCCGCTCTAACGTTATAAGTTCCAGGAAGATAATTAATTGCCAAACTAGCCTTACCATTATCATCAGTAGTCAATACAAACCTATCATAAATATCCCCTTGAGACAGTGTTAAAATAATATTTTCTCCACGAATCAATGTTCCATAAACATCTTTTAAAGTAATATTATAGACACTGCCTTGACCATATAAAGTAACTTCAGGAACAATGATTGTTGAGTTAACAGGTTTTATCTCAACAATTCTTTCAATATTACAAGGAGCATACCAGGAATCGCCTAAAAATTCTGATCTAATTGTATATTTACCCACATCAAGACTGAAAATAATATCAGCTTGACCATAATGGTCAGTTAATCCAGTTACTTGACTGGATACACCTTTAGAATTTGTAATAGTGAATATGATAGGCATACTGACCAATTTTCTGCCATCCTCACCATATAATATAGCATAATAATTATTGTTTTTACCGTAATAAGTAACATCATATGCAGTTATGCTTGTAATGGAAGGCAATACTTCAATTTTTGCAGAATTATTACATTTATCAAAGTAACCATTTCCCATATACTTAATATTTACAGTATATATTCCAATAGGATAATCTATATTGAAGTCAGCATGTCCATGCTCATCAGTCAAAAGGGTAAACAGTTGACTTCCACCACTTGAATCAACAATTTCAACGAGTAATGTTTGGTTGAAAATTTGATGACCATTAACATTGATTAAAGTTACATTATATACAAAATCCTTGCCTTTAAATGCCACATCATTCATAACAATACGAGTGTTACTATTTTTAACATCCAAATCCAATATTTGATTATCTATTCTAGCATATACCTTTAAATCTTGAGCAGTAACATCATAAGTTATAGTTGCATTAGCTTTGTTATTGCTTAAATAAGTTAATTTAGGAGATATATCTCCCCCATCAATCATGAAGAAAACTGGCCTTATAGGCATTTCATAACCTATTGGTTTAATATTACCATCATTATCAACCACATTATTCAATGCAGCCTCAACAACAGTACCAGATACACTTTCAAGAGACATTATGACCCAATCATTTAATTTCAAATTGCCTAAGAAAATAAAAATGTTGTCAGTAGTAGGTTTTTGATTATCTCCCCACCAATTACTGGAATAATCAACATCACCTGATGAGGAATATATATCATTACCAGAATATTTTGCAGTATTATTAACAAACACACAGTAATGAACCTGTTTTGAAGCTGAAATCGCCCCACCAAAAGATGCTCTATTATTTATAAATATTGAACGTAAAATGGTATCCGCTGAAGCAATTCCTTCCCCAACATATGCATTGTTATAATCAACATATTGGTTTAAATTTCCTTCAAATAATGAATTTTCAATTAATGAGGCTGTTACCAATGCCTCACCACCATATGCTTCACCATAATTATTATAAAAGGAACAATCATTGATATTGGTAGCATAAGCTATTTTTCCCCTGTTTCCAGTGAATGAACAATTATTAATGAATCCATTGAATGTTCCATAAGTATCATGAGTGTTAAGTCCAATTCCACTACTGGTATAACTAGTGCTTTTAAAAACATTATTCTCAAATATTGTATTTTCAATATATGCATATCTTTCATATTTTTCAGCATATTCTGAGTATGAGGCACCTAAAACAGAAGAAGCAGAATAAGAAAACGGATGTAGATTAACAATACCCACATAATTTTCTCTAAATATTGAATCGTATATCTCTATAGACGAAGTTATTGGAAATATTGCATTATAATTTTCCATCCCTTGATAAGTATAATAATTTTTGGCATGCTCAAATGTTGAATTTCTCACATATACCTTAGCAGTTCCTCTAGAAACCGCACCAACAATATCATCAAACTTACAATCTTCAATAGTTACTAAACCACCAACTTTGTTGCCTGAAATTGAAAATATTACTGAAGGAGAAGTTATACCCTTAAAAGTACAATTAAATGCAGTCACATTACCTCCAGTTAAATAAATTATTGAATCATCATACTCTCTAATATCAACCGTAAATTTAATATTTTTAACTATAAGATTTCCCCATTCCTTAACATTGAATACTGTAAATGAATTTGCTCTTACTAAAGTAACATCCCCCAATCCAACTATTGTAATGTTTTTATCGACATCAACATTAGAATTTGGATTAGCCCTGTGTATCCCCTCAAGTAAACAAATTGTATTACCATTCCCTGCCATTTTCATAGCATATTGCAATGACCAAAATGGTTTTTCAAGTGTTCCATCTTCAGGACCATCATGCCCATCAGGAGATACAAAAAATTGATATGCAGACATTCCTTTACCTATTGTAAGGGACATTCTTTCATTATCGACTACTGAATAAACCAGACAATCAAGAATATTATTGGTTAAGTAATTAGTGAAATTATTATTCAATATTCCTGATGAATACATGAATGCTCCATTTTGTGATTCAAAAGATATAGACCTAGAAGGCAAATATTCATCTGATGAAAATCTATAAATATTACTGCCATTAGTCCATTTGTTAATTGAGGTTATGAATTTTGAATTAGTTCCAACGGATAGATTGCCATCATCTGTTTCAAAGGTAGCCACTGCCCAATTTCCGACATGATAATTTCTGAAATATTCAAATGAAGGACCATTATTTGATCCCCACCAGTTGTATGGTGCAAATAAATAACCACTTTTTCCACCACCTGAAATAGTATCTAGAATCGCTGAATAAGTAATGTTTAAATCTGAATATGAAGAGGAAATGCGATAATTAAAAATTGAATGCATTGCAGTGAAATTTGAATCTGAGATAGACAATACACTTAATGATGAACTTTGAACAAATATACCATTATCAATAAACACATCCACACCCTTTAAAACAGCTTCCCCATTAACTCTTGAATTAAACACTCTAGAAGTTATATTTTCAAGTTTAAAATTGGTAAAAACTGAATTATTAATATAAACAAAGCCTGGTACGTAATTATACTCATCATAAGATGGATTGGATTGTAAATATCCGACATGGGAGTTAATAATATTTAAATCTTTATAATTATAAATAGTCACCCCAATCTCATTAGAAGAAGCGGAAGTCGCCATGAATTTTGAATTTTCAACTGTACACTCACCGACATTTGTAATGATTTGTGCCATATTTGAGGAATAGGAATTAATCACACTTGTATTATTGATAGTTAATTTTCCCTCATTGAAAAAAGTACCCATCAAAGTCCTCATTGTATTAAATGACGAATTAGTTACTATCAACTCACCCGCATTATTCATTACCGCCAATTGACCGTAAGAATCAGTTTTACCATTTACAAAATTAATATTATTAAGAATTAATGATGAACTAGGGTTAACTTTAAAAAACCAATATTTGTTTTCACCATTTATTGTCGCCTTGGATTGAGCCTCAATAGTCAAATATTTGTTTATTGAAATTCCAGTGTTAGATGTTCCTTTATAAGTTCCATCTTTAACTATAATTTTAGAATTGTTATTTGCAACACTTACAGCAAAACCAATTGATGCAAATGGGGACTCAGAAGTACCTTGACCAACAAAATCATCACCCTCAACACTCACATAATATTCATGAATTTCTTCTACAGAATCATCAAAATCATCTCCTTCAACTGTTTCTTGATGATTTAATGAAGCAATATCTGTTTGATTAAAATCATTTGCACTAACAACCATCATTGAAGATATTAAAGCAAATAACAGTAATATTAACATGAATTTTTTATATAAAATCACAACCACCTCTTTTAACTATACTTTATGAAAAGTCAAGAATGTTATATATTTTATAAAAAATCATATAAAAAAGTTTTTATCAAATATCAAATTTGATTGAAAAAAAGAAAAAAATAGAAAATGAAAAAGTTAATAGTTTTCTTCATTTTCTTCATCTTTACGTTTATAACCTATTATCAACAGAGACAATACAATAATCTCTAAAACAATGAATACCATCATTGAAACATCATTGTCGACCAGTTCCTCTATTTTTTCAGTTATCTCATAAGATTTGGCAACACTTGCCGCACCATCAGAAGAGCTAGAACTTGATTCGCCTGCTCCTTGTGAACCTCCTTCAGAACTTGAAGAAGCAGCTGCAGCATTTGAAGTCATACCTACACTTGCAAGGTTCGCGTCATAGTTGGAACTATTAGACTTACTTAAACTATCGGAATTGACAGTGCCGTCTACTTTAGAGTCAACATTAGATGAACCATTATTATTAGAGGTTCCTCGAATATTTTGGCCATTATAAGCATTATATCCTGGTAAATTTGAATAAGCACCACCATGACCAGTTCCTGATCCACCAGGACCCAAATTAGTTCCATCTCCTGAACCAGAATATCCATTACCATTGCCATTTCCTTGACCATTACCATTACCATGACCTCCGATTGAAGTACCTGTGGAGGCACTTGTACCTGTAGAAGCAGGGTTCGGATTTGGTCCACCGGAAGACGGCTTAGAATCACCAGGCTTTTCAGAGTCTGAATCTTTAGGACCTTCAGGAGTAGGGTCAACAGGATCTATTTTAACTTCAGCAGGCTCCCATTTTACCCATTGCCTATACCAAGGCCTAAATTCATTATTATTGACATTCCAAACTGAATCATCAGGTCCCTCGTATCCAGTTGGAGAAACACCCCAATAATTATACCTCATATCAATAGCATAATTTCCACCTTTTGAATGTATAGTATTATATGCTGGAGCGAAATTGTTAACAATATTAGAATCATGTACAACAATATTTCCTGAACCAACGTTAAACGCTCCACCCATATTTAATGCCTTATTATTTGATATTGTTGAATTATAAATATTGAAATTATCCTGGATATGACCATAATAACGATAGGAGTCATATTCTATAGCTCCACCATATCTGGCAGTGTTATTTGATATGACTGTTCTCATCATGATAAAGTTTTTAGCTAAATCCAATGCTCCACCACTAACTCCGGCAATATTTTCTCTAAATACAGAATCCAATATTTTACCATCATTAGCTTTCGCATATAATGCGCCACCATCATTTGTAGCCTGATTATAATAAAATTCGGAAGACAGGACATGTAACTTATTGTATGTACCATAAATTACACCACCATCATGACCGCTGTAATAATCATAGTAATCCAAATCAACTGAACCTAAAGCACGTCGGGTATCATTTGCACGATTGTTGAAGAAATAACAATCATTTAAAGTTAAATCTACTTTAGACTCAAACTTAGATAAAGATGTGAAACTATCACATTGAGTAGCTATTACACCTCCTCTTTGAGCGGAATTATCACTAAAACTTGAATCGGAAATGGATATTGAAGTATTGTTAGTATAAATAACTCCTCCAGAACCAACAGGAGATTCACATTCGGAATAATATTTATAATGATTTCCATCTTCAATGGACCACACAACTGTTGCAAGCCTAATTGCACAATAATCAAGGGATGTTAATGCAGTATTATGATTAAATATTGAATTTTCAATAGTTAATTCATTTTGAGAGTCTGTATAAATTACACCTCCATGAACCCCTTCATTATCATAGAATAATGAGGAATTGACGGATGTTTTTCCATAATCTGCAATCACACCACCCCAATGTCCTAAATTATTATAGAACACAGTGGAATTTATTACGAGATTTCCATTATTTAAAATAGCTCCACCTTTTCCAGAATCACTACAGTCAAGAGTGTGAGCTGTTTCAATGTCTCCATCACGATTATATGTGACATCGTGGTCAAAAATTGGATTAGAATTATCGTAATAAGATGAAGAGTTGCAAATAACTGAATTATTAATGGATAACTTACCATTATTTACAAATACAGATCCTCCATCAACATTATGTGCATTTTCAATGATAACACCTGAAATTGAAAGAATACCTGTTTTATCAATATTAAACAATTGTTTTAAATTAGCATTAATTGTCACTTTACCTGGATTCAATGCAATGATTGTTAAATTTTTATCAATCTTAATGTTAGATTCAACATAATTTCCATCCATTATATAGATTTTACAATGATTTAATGCATTTTGTACCGCATGAGATAATGTTGCATAAGGAGCATAAATTGTTCCCCCTCCAGATACGTCACTACCGTTTTCTGAGACATAAATATCCATTGGAGTATTAGTATGCACCACATCATACATTCCATCAACAGCAAAATCAGAACGTTTTGAACCATTGGAACTAACTAAAAAGTTTTTAACAATAGTATTGAATAAATCTGGAGTGGAAATTGAAATAACAGCATAATCATCAGCATTTTTAGAAAATGCAACTATATAATTTTCACTAACAATATTGTCCCCGGAAGCATTGCAGCAATAAACTGCAGCCTGGTTTGTAACATCGCCTGTTCCATTAATAAATATATTATTGAATGTAACTTCTCCAAATTTAACATTTGATGCATAATATCCAAAAATTGAATTTGCCACACCAGTTAAATTATTATTGCTGACAATATCATTATTAGAATTTTTAGAATAAATGAAAATCAGTTCATCTGATCTAGCATTCATAATATTATTATCTATTAACGAACCAGTAGAATCTTCATTAATGATTATCTTCACTGTTGAAGCATTAACCTCAAAATTATTGTCTCTAATGATATTTGACACAGTATTATTTAAAATAATTCCTGAAACATCTGTAGTATTGAAATAAACCTCATTATGGACAAAGAAATTATTCTTTCCTCCAACAACATTTAAAACATTACCATTTGAAGAATTGAATACATTATCAATTATATTCACATTAGAAACATTAATTAAGCTTATTGTTGAATTTATAAAAGAGACATTGAATATTCGCATATTGGATGCATTACCGCTTATTATCAATGAAACTGTAGAAGGCAATTTATATGATGAAATATCAACAGGAGTGTTGATTTTCATAATTTGGCCTTTAGTGAGATTATTCAAAAGCAATATACTGTTTGAAACAATAAGATCAGAATATAAATTTCCATCTTCATCAAAATAAACCTCATAATTGTTATCATCTATTACATAAGCATTATCATAGATATTCATTGAACAATCTTGTGTAATGTTAATAAAAGCAATAGGTTCAGTTACATTTGTGTAAACAATATTTCCAATTATTGAAGTCAAATTTGAATTTTTAATTATTGCTATTGCAGAATTTCCAATTCCAAGAACATCAGAAATACCATCAATTTCAGAAAGATTTCCACCATATATAGTAATTTCATTATCATTTATAGAAATATTGTTTGACATGTATATGGAAATACCATAAACACCATTGCTTTCACTATATAAATCATTTAAAGAAATTGTTGAATTATCTACCATATGGAATTCAATTAAGTAAGCCATTTCCTTACTGTGAATTATAATTTCGTTGTCAGTAACATTTAATCCTGAAAGTCTTCCTATTAAATTGGCGAATGCAATACCATATGCATAGTCATCGGCAATTATATTAATCTTATTTGAAATGAATTCACTATCAGATAAAGAATCCGTATAAATTGCTTCAGCAACACCAGTAGAAATCATGATTATGTTATTACCTCTAACTGAAAAACCACTTGATAATTTCTTATTCATCCTTTTATTAGACGGATTAATTGCTGGAGCATTGATTGCATATGTATAATTAACTTTAGAATTAACATAGATATTATTGTTAGAAATTACAGAATTTCCACAAACATCCTGAACCAAAATAACGGAATTTGATAAAGAACCTTTTTTAAAAATGTCAGTAATATTATTACGAGCAACACTCACATCATTAACATTATTCAAAATAATTGCTTCCTTATCATAGTTAACAAAATTGAAATCCCTTATTAATGATCCTGCAGAATCCGGCTCAAAAGTAATTGTTACATTAAATAGGAGATTATTCATCCTATTACTAATAACATTAATTTTTTCAGTGAAGAATAAATTTTTATTTGTTAAAAATGTTAAAAATATCACTTTAGACTTATTTTCTTCAAATTCATAAGTTAAATGACCATTCTTATCAAAATACTCATAAAAATTATCATCATTAACAATTATTGCAGTGGAATTTAAGATTATTCCATTAACCATGTTGTCAAGTTGAGTATTAGATTTAGCATCAGTAACCTCAATGTATATACCCTCAGTCGAATTAGTTTCTATAATATTATCCGTGATTACAGTATTATAAACTAAACCAGTAATGGAAATACCGTTACTTTCACTAGTTATCTTATTATTAGTAATTGTATTATTATAATATCTACTACTAGTTGAACTTGAAGGTATAGCTATTCCAACATTATTAGTAGTAACAATATTATTATCTATAAAATTAAAACTACCTAATGAAGAGATACCCATATCATGATTATTTTTAATACTATTATAACGTACAGTATCATGACTGCCTTTTATATTAATACCAGTACCATAACCTTTAATATTAATTCTATTATTATAAGCATTAACATAATTATCAAGAGATAAACCAGTTACAACATCAGTATAAGTTATATTATTGTTAAATACTTCACAATTTGTATCAACAGTACCTGCAGTTTGAATACCTACTTGATTACTAGTACCACTAACATCATTACCATGAACAGTGAAATCACTTCCAGCAACTGAAATACCAATAGCACTATCCTGTACAATATTTCCATAAACAGATACATTGTTTCCACCAAGGTTAATACCATATGATCCTTTAATAATAGTATTATTTGCAATTACAGTACCATCATGACTTGCGTATTGTGCTTGTATAATTATAGACATTGGCAAAGCACAATAACCCTTAAGATAATTATAGGAAATTATGTTGCCTTCACATAATGGAGACCCAGTATAATCGGCATGACCAAATGGATTAAAATAAATTAAATTTGTCACAGATAACTCTGAATAAGACAATACTTCCATACGGTTATGGGAAATCAAATTATTATGACATTGCCCCATAATCATATTACAAGTAACATAAGTCTTCATGTCATTATAAATAATCCTATTATTACTAGACCAACCCATAGGCATCGCATAAACTCCTCCAGTATTAGCAATTCTAATCGTATTATATGATATAAGATTATTATTTGAATTAGACAACCATATACCATGTAATTGACCTACAGTTACACCTCTGAGTGTTAAAGTGCCCTTTGTATTGTTTATTGTTAAATTAGTAATAGTGGAACCGTCACTACCCTTAATTAAATGAATAAATCCATTAGAAATTTCATCATTAGAAGATATGGGCATTAATGTGAGTTGACGGTCAATAACAAAAGCCCTTCCAGAAATGTTTCCAATTTTTAAGGTATCCCCTTTAGAAATATCTGCACTCTCTTTGATTTTACCAGTTCTAATATCAAAATAATTTTCATAATTACTCTGAGTAATTTCAATAGTCTTATTAGAACTAATCAATACATCAGAATGCCCTTCCTGTGAAACTACCTCTTCAGATATATCAGATGTTAATATTTCTGGAACATCAACATTATCACTAGTTAATAGATGATCATCATTAAAATCAGTTTCATTTGATGCAAATGCAATATTTAACGAAACTAAAATAAAACAAATTAATATTAATGAAATCAAAATATTCCCTTTCTTGATTTTTTCACCTCCTTCACATTGATTTAATAAAAATTAGTCAATAAACATTGAAATAAAATAATAAATAATTGACTATAATATTATTTTTAAAAAATCAATATATAAATCTTATGAAAAAATCAAATAAACTTGAAAAAAATAAAAAAAGTATAGAGATTAAAAATCTCTATTTTTTAACCTTAATTTTAACAGTTTTGGTTACTGCCTTGTAAAGGCCGTTTCCTGCAAATTTAACCTTAGCCTTGTAAGTACCTTTTTTAGTTAATTTTTTAATTTTGAAGGTAGCTTTACCTTTAGCGTTGGTTTTAGCCTTGAAAGTTTTTTTGCCCACTTTGATGGTAACTTTAACTTTACTGATTGCTTTTCCTTTGCTGTCTTTTAAGGTAACTTTATATTTTTTGGTTTTCTTTTTAGCTTTGAATTTTTTGTTTTTAGCAGTTAATTTGGTAGCTTCCTTATTGATTTTGATAGTTGCAGTTTTTGTAGTTTCAGCATATTTATCATCACCAGCAAATTTAACGGTTAATTTTTGGGTTCCGGCTTTTGAAGCTGAAAGTTTATAATTAACTACACCATTTTTATCAGTGGTGAATTCTTTACCATTAACTGTTATTTTTTGATTAGCTAAAGCTTTACCTTCATTATCTTTTAAGGTAATTTTGTAAGTTGATCCTTTTTTAACTGCAGTTAATAAAACTGAAGTATTTGGAGCTGTGAAAGCTGTTGGTTTTGGATTAACAGTAATATTGGTTTTAGCAGTTGACATAGCATATACATCGTCACCTGAGAATTTAGAGTTAACGAAATATTCGCCTTTAACTAAGTTAATATCTATTTTAGCTAACCCATTTGCATCAGTAACATTGGTGTAAGCTTCACCATTGCTTAATGCAAAGGAAATTGTTTTTCCAACTACAGGTTTACCGTTTTCGTCTAAAACTTTTATTACGAATTGATCAGCACTACCGTATACTTTGGTTAAATCGACACCGAACATGATAACCTTCAAACGTTCGTTTCCAGTTGCAGGGTTTCCGGTAGAGTTCACATCACCAGTACCTGAAATGGAATCATCACCAGCACCCTTAGCACTGGATAATTTGTTATTAGTTATATTACCAGAACTGTCTCCTAAATCTGCAGCATAATCTCCAGTGGTTGCAACAGTGTTGTTGGAAATACTGAAACTACCTCTAGCAACTTTAATACCAGTTGAATCAGTACCCATACTATCCCAAATTGATTCATCACCAATATTGGAAGCGTCAGATAAAATATTATTGTTATTAACAGTTAAATTATCAACTGCTGAACCGATACCAATAGTGTGATTACCACTTACATCAATAGTATTGTTTTCAACTAAAGCTTTTTGTCCACCGAGTTCAACACCAACAACATAATATGCATCACCAGAAATGTCATTGCCAGTTATATTAACTGAAACAGGTTGATAATTCATACCAGAGTAAATTGGATAAGCTGAGTTTTCAGCTACCGCATTAATGTTGTTATTAGAGATTATACCAGTAGCAGGACCTTCAACATCAATACCGTTAGCATAATAATTTGAATCAGTTGATATGTTATTGTTATCAATGGTGAAATTGTCCCCAGTTATTTTAATACCATAAATATATTGGTTTCCACTAGCATCAATTTCATTATCTTTAATTACAGCATTATTGGAATTGAGAACATCAATTGCATAGATGGTATCATAAGCTCCAATAACATCACCATAATCAAGATTTACAGTATTGTTTTCAAATTTAAGATCATCACATGAGTCAAATACAATACCTTCACTGATGACAGTGCTTGACCAGTCAGCACCCCATACCACATCAGCAGCAGGAACAGTTATATCAAAGTCGTTTCCAGTAACAACTGCACCAGAATCTACAATATGCATTGCATTAGAAATGGTAGTGCCGTTACTTGCACCATCAAAGGTAACATTGTTGTCAGTCATTGTAAATTTATCTGCACCATCAACATAAACAGCATAGTTATCCACATCACCGACAGCAGTTACATCAATTTCACAATTGGAAATAGTTACTTCAATAGGGCCGTCAGCCTTGATACCAACTGAAGTGGAATCCATAGTATTGTCTGAAATTTCCACGATACCATTGGTAACTTTGATAGCTGCAGAATCAGTACCCATTGTTTCCCAAATATCTAAATCACCAACATTTGAAGCGTCAGCAATAATAGTGTTGCCGATGACTTTCAAATTGTCTGTATGAGTACCAACACCGATAGTGTGATTACCTATTGCAGTGATGTTGTTATCTTTAACAATTATATCTTTACCACCGATTTGAACACCATATACCAAGTAAGCTTCACCATAGATTTCATTGTCAGTAATGTTTACAGAAACATCTCCATTTGACATTGCCCCATATACAGGATATGAGGAAGTTGGAGCAATAGCTGACAATTTGTTGTTTTTGATAACGCCAGTTGCAGGACCTTCAACATCAATACAATTAGCATAATAGATATCGGAAGATGAAGTAATATTATTGTTTGAAACGGTGAAATTGTCTCCGCTTATGAGAACACCATACATGTAAGTGTGTCCTGCAATATCCAATTTATTGTTATCGAATATAGCATTAGCGGAATTTTTAATGTCAACTGCATAAATTGTATCATATCCTCCAACAATATCATTGTAGTTGAGTGTAATATTATTGTTTCTAAATTCTAAACCATTTGAATAGTCTATTAAAATACCTTCAGTGATAACAGTGCTTGTCCAATCAGCAGCCCAAATAACAGCTGCGGAAGGAAGTTGAATGTCAAACTTATTATCAGAAATCACAGCAGGAGCTTCAAAAATTTTAACTGCATTTGTTACAACATTACCGTCAGTTTTTCCAACAAAAGTGATGTTGTTTTTGCTGATATCTGCTTTGGTGATATCATTGATACTAATAGCATAATTGTCAACGTTTCCAGTAGCCGCAACATTGATGTCATTGCTGTCTATAACAACAGAACCTTGTTCAACAACATTAATTCCAATGCTGGTTGAATTTACTTTGTTATTCTGAATTATAGCATTTCCTAAAACGTCAATAGCTATGGAATTCAAGTCTAAAATCGGATCACCAGTACCTAAACTACCTTCATTAGAACCGATTACGGAAACATTATTGTCAGCGATAAAGACCTCATAAGATGCAGGCTTAATACTTGCAACAATACCATATGTGTAATTACCTTTAGAGGTTACTGCATTGTTGAAAATATATGTATTACGTTGGTTGATTTCCATACCGCAAGCGAGGTATCCTTCTGCATCAATAGTGTTGTTTTCATAGTACACTTCATTTACAGCAGCCATCATTTGATAAGTGTAAATTCCATAAACTGCACCTGCAGCATTTGTAGGAGCTTTAACAGAGATTGTGTTGTTTGAAACTGCACCATCACTTGAAGGACCTTCTATATTAATACCATTCGCATAATAATAGTCAGCAGACATATTTAATTTATTGTTTTTGATTTCAAATTCATTTGAGGAAACTTTTATTCCATAAATATGACTATAACCTATTCCGTTGATTTCATTGTCATTGATTACAACGTTAGCATCAGACATTCCCATTAATGAGTTAGCATATGCAGAAACCACATAAATAGTATCGGAAGAACCCTGAACAGAGTTATATTTAACATTCACCCTATTATCAATGAACTGTACATCTTCACAATAGTAAAATACAATAGCTTCAGAGAACGGTTGAGCATCACCCCAAGTACCATAGTTTACCTTAATTGAAGGAATCTGAATATCAAAATTGTTCCCGTTAACTACAATATCAGCTGAAGTTTCATACTCCTCTTCATCCCCATTTACACGGATTACGTTATTAATTGCGGTCCCATCACTGTTTCCGATGTAGGTAATGTTATTGTTAATAATCTGCAAACCTTCAATACAATAAAATCCCATGTCCACATCGGCACCCGCATAAATTGCATATGCTTCACTATTAGCAGGACCAACGAATTTAATATTGTTATTGGATAAAACAATATTGCCTATATAATCATCAACACCAATCCAAATCAATCTTGTGTGTTCATTGTTCTCATCAGTTATGAAATTAAATCCGTCAATTGTCACGTCACTTTGCATAATCATGAATTGAACATTTTTAAAAGTAGCATTTTTACCGGTGAACTTTACAGCCTTATCCCCAGCAATTGTTATTGCAGATACATCCAATCCACTGAAATCTCCATCAAAAACCAATTCATCAGCATCTGATGTCAAAGACCCATACTCATCAAAATAATCATTAAAGTTGTCTTTGGTTACTACATTAGAATCATCAGATAACTTATCTGAAGAATCATCCAAATCAGTAGCGACAACCTCCTCGGCTATATCATTTTCCACAGCAATTTCATCAATGGAATCATCGTTAGCTGCAAAAGTTGCGCTTACAGACAAAACCATGACAAAAAGCAGCATCAATGAAATAGCCATACGCTTTTTATTAATAATTCCACCTCTTTTAAATAATTATAAATTATAATAATAGTACAATATATTTGAATAAACCATATAATAGATTGACTATGGTTAAAAATTAGTTATTAAATATATTTAAAAGTTGTTAAATTAAAATTGAAAAAAAAGTAAAATAAAGGTTAAAACCTTTATTTTTTAACAGTTAATGTATTATAAATTGTACAGCCACCATAACTTGAAGAAACGGTATATTTACCCACGTTCAATTTTTTAAATGAAGCAGTGGCAATACCCTTTTTATTGGTTTTTGCAGTGTACTTCTTACCTTTTACCTTAAAGGTAACCTTTTTACCCTTTAAGACTTTACCATTCTTATCTACTAATTTTGCAGTGAATTTAATCTTTTTCGCTTTCTTTTTAGCGATGTTTTTAGCAGTTAAAGTAGGTTTTATTGTAATTTTATTGGACACCTGATCGCCATTATATTTAGCAGTTATTGTGTATGAACCTGCTTTCAATTTAAGGGATTTAGTTGCATATCCATTTTTATCGGTCTTGACATTGTATGTTTGGCCGTTGACTTTAATGGATACGGACTTTCCAGCACCTACAAATTTACCATTAGATCCAGTAATGCGAACTTTATAGGTTACTGTGTTACCATAATAAACATTAAAGTTTTTATTTCCTGATATGGATGGCAATACAGTTATTTTAGATGATACTTTTGAGGAGTAATACTCATCATCACCTGCAAAAGAGATTGTAGAAACGTATGCACCCCTAGCAATTAAAGGCATCTTAATTTCCCCATTAGCACTAGTGGTTGTTGTGTATGTAGTGCTGCCAATTTTTATGGAAATTTTCTTATTAGCTAAAACCTTTCCAGATTTATCTTTTAACACTGCCACAACACCGTCTGGATAAACTTTAGCGTTTGAGGTGATTGCAGTATCAGTAAGCATGTACGCTGTTAAATTTCCACTGGCAGTTGTTGAATAATAATGATAAGGATCCTCAATTTTTACAATTATCTGCGTATGTTCATCATAAATTTTAGGTATTTCCGCAGTCAATATTGCATTACCGTTTTTATCTGAAATAGCTTTACCAACATAGACCTCAAATCCTTCATCAAGTACATAAAATTCAACAAGAACTCCTTCAACACCTTTTCCTAAAATGTTTTTAAGAATTGCGGTGAATTTCGCATTTCTTGCAATAGCTCCAGTAATGTTTGCTACAGAGACATCTAAAATACCATTATCGACATCCAGCATTGCTTGGAACTCGGTAACCTTGAAGTTTTCCTTGAATATTTTTGCAGAGATGCTGTATTGTCCAACAGGATAATCTGATAAATCACAATAGTATTCTGCTTTACCCCCAGATAAAGTTACTGTTTTTATCTCTACACCATCAACATCTAAAAATGTAACTAAAGCTCCTTCCAATCTGGAATCAGTAGTTTCAAATACGAAAGTGCCGTTTTCTAAATATTTAATATTGATATCTTGAAGCTGGCCCGCAACCAAATATTTATAATTATATTGAATTATTGTTGTATTTTCATCATTGGTTGCATTGATTGCATTGTCTCCTATACAATTTTCGCCGACAAGATAATTGTCTTCAATGACATTATTGACTGCTATCTCATCAATTACAATTGCAAATCCTTTATTGGAAGTCACATTATTACTTTTAATAACATTTGAAGAGGAATTTTTATAAAGGTAAATTCCTGAATTTACTGCCTCAACAGAATCAAGGTTAGGCAGAGTCAATTCTTCACCAGTACTTTTTGCATCAATCTTGTTTTCAGAAATATTGTTGTTTTTGGAATTTGACAATAAAATTCCAGAAATCCTCTTACCGTTTGCATCAAACACATTGCCGTTTATAATATTATTACTGGAAGTGGTTGCCTCAAGCCCATAAACAACATCTGAATTTAATGTGAAAGAATTATCTAAAATTGTTGAATTTTGAGACATTTCCAAATTAATACCATAAGACACAGCATTTGATTCTAAATTGACTTCATTTAATTTGATGATAGTGGTTTCTGTTGAGTCTCCAATGACAATACCCTGTACAAAGTAGGTTCCTTCAAGAACTATTGTGTTTTCAATGAACTTATTGTCACTAGCTCCTTGACCTTCAGGTGCGACGTGACCGGTATAATAACCTAAAACGCCCATACCGTAGAGGTAGTTATCATTAGCCTTTACATTGACATAGTTATTTGACAGTGTGTTATTGTGACAGTTATAATACAAATCAATACCAACAATGGAATTTGTTGAGTTGAATGGAGAGTATGTTTGATTCAATTTAGATGTAACGATCACTTTATTTCCGGAAATTATGTTATTGGAAGCATAAGTTATTAACATTCCATAGGTTCTGTAAACCTCCCTTAAAACATGACTACCAATAGCTGATCCACCATCTGGGCAGACACTGCTTCCTTCAGGACATACTTCACTACCTTCTGGACAAACTGTGCTACCCTCAGGACATACAGTATCACCCTCCGGACAGACTGTGCTACCCTCAGGACATACAGTATCACCCTCCGGACATACAGTATCACCATCAGCACAGACGGAATCCCCTTCAAGACAGTGCTCATTTTCAAATGTGTAAACATCTCCAGTACCATTTGTGAATATTGTATTGTTGATAAATCTGCAATCTTCAACTGTGTGTGCAAGGATTGTGTAAGTCAGATAGTTACCAGAAGATGATAAGGTATTGTTTATAACATCCACATTACTTGATTCGACAACATAAATCGCATATGCTGCATTCTTATCAAAAACATCAATTTTACAATTGACAATTGTTGCACCGAATACTCTGTAAGCAAGAACACCCCATTGGTTGATTCTTGAACTGTTTAAATTTTTGATTGTTACATTTTCAATCCAAACACCATCGGAAGTTAATCTGAAAGTAGTATTGTAGAATATAGGGTTGTTTCCTGTTATTTTAACCGCTTTATTAACATAAACGACAATGTCCTTATTGAATTCACCGGAAAAGTACAATATGTCTCCATCATTTACATTAGAGGTCAACAATCCATTTTCATCAATAGTTTCATTGTAATTTTCAGGAGTTATGACATGTGTTTTACCATCAAACTTATAAACTGGCCTTGATGAATCAAATTCGCCTTCAGGAGTGAGATATAGGTTTTTATTAACAATAGTATTGCCTTTATCTTCCCAAACCATGGATTTGTCTGCTTCTTTAGCATCAAAAGCATATCTAGCAGTAGTATTTAAAGTATTTGAAATGATTGAAATATTACCTGGCATTTTCTTGTTACTGACCTTTTGAATAAGAATGGTCACACCAGAGCCAGTTGAAATAGTATTGCCTATTATTTTTAAATTAAAAGCATATCTATTGAATAATATTCCAGTACCACCATTAGTTACAATATCATTGTTTTGAATAGTGACGTTTGATCCGGATGGATGAATTGCCTTACCTGAGTTTGAAACCTGAATATAATTATCTTCAACAATACAATTATCCGCAACAGAAATTGCACAACCGGTTGAAATAATTTTAGCATTAGTTATTGTGTTGTTTTTAATCAAACTGCCAGATGCAGCTGCAATTGCGTTTTGACCACCGGTCTCGACACCTAAATGATTATAATCAGCACCAGTCACATTGATGATTTGGTTATCACAAATAATGCTGTTGGTACCTGCAGAAATTCCCAAATATGCACCAATAACCTTATTGTTTCTAACAATATTGTTTGAACCCATCAATTGAATACCATAGGACCAGGAGGTAGGCAATACATTGTATTTTATAGTGTTATTATAAATAGTATTGAAATTAGACGGTCCACCATCTAACGGTCCACCTGCAAAACTGGACAAGTAAATCGCATTTGCATCATCACATGAGATGTAATTGTTTGCAACATAATTATAATGAGCACCACTGATAAGCAAAGGACTTGTTGATCTTGTTCCATGCCCATAAGTTTCACCATATGTATTTAGATTGTTATTGGTGATATTATTATAATTAGCGTTGTTTGCAACACAAATTGCATATGATGATGCTCCAGTATTGTTAATGAAACATCCTTGGATTACACAATTGCTCACCCCATCTAAGAAGATTCCATAATTGTATTTTTTAGTATTGAAAATGTTCAAATTTGATATGGAACTTCCGGATGCATCTTTTTCAAAAGTAAAAACGGAATGTTGGAATTTATTTCCTTCATCACCGATTACATTAATAGGTTTTATGAAAGTAAAATTACAGTTCTTAAAATCCCCAGACAGCTTGATTGTGTCCCCCTCTTTAACATCAGAAGAAATCAAGTCTCCCTTAGAATTAAAATAATCCTTATAATTCTGTGGAGTCACAGTATGCTCATCACTGGCAAGTGTACTCCCTTCATCAATATCCTGAGATAATGAATCAGAATCATAAGATTCTTCTAATATATCTCCAATAGTATCATCGCTAGTTGATTGAATGTCATTTAAATCATCAGAAGCACTAACAACTCCGATAGATATCATTACTAGCAATAAAACTAATAAAACATTAATTTTTTTAAGCATTAAATATACCTCTTCACATTAAATTCAAATAATAATTTTAAAGTAGTATAAAATCTACCTTAAAAATCTTCTATTATATTATTATGTTTAGAAATAAAGTATATTTAAAAATTTCTAAAATTTATAAAAATAAAAAAAAGTTGATGATTAATTAATAATCATCATATTCATCGTCATCATCTCTCCAATATCCAACCAGGAATATTGCTATCAAGACAATCACTGCAATAACAACAAACATTGGCATGCTTGATTCTGTTGCACTAGCTGATTTAGCAGCAGATTTTTCTGATAACTCGAATGCTTGAGCACCAGATTCACCAGCACCATCAGATGAAGAACTTTGAGCACTTTGTGATTCACTTGCGGATTTTGCATCACCGCTTTCAGAACCGTCTGCACCAACAGCGGTTTTTCCACCCTCTTCACTGCTTGTTTTGTCACTGGATGTTCCGTTGACCAAATCTTGTGCATTGGAATTATCATTACCCGCATCTGAAGCACCATTGGTTGATCCACCGCCATCTTGAGGATTGGAACTTGTGTCCTCTTCAGGCATTGTATATAACGGATCGGTATTAGTTGCTTGTGCCAATATTTCTGCAAACTTAGCTTTCTGAGCAGGAGTCAATGAACTCATTTGGATGATTTCAGCGTTCCATGCTAGGTTTTTACATGTGTGGTGACAACATGCTACACCATATTTTGTTGCTTGGTCCATATATTCATTAACCAAATCCTTATATGTCTTCATGTCAGTTTGCCAGGTTCCTTGACCTGCCAAGTAAATCATCCATGCAAGGGAAGTCTGATATCCTGCTGAAGTTGTTGCACCGTCTACATATTGGCTCATGCCCAATAGCTCATTAGCCAATTGGTTACCAACTTCAGTGCCGAGTTTGTCGTTAGCCACTGTTAAACCTCCAAACATGTTCTGGATTCTTGCAGCGTAGGAGTTCATTCCAGTACCCCCACCAGTTACAAGAGGCATGTAATATTTAGGGTTTAATAGCATTGACCTAATTTCGAATTCAATTTCTTCCTCATATGTTCTTGCAACGTAATTGTTTTTGCTTCTTATATCCACAAATGAAGTGTCAGGTCTTGACTGTCCGGATTGTTCTTTCAATACACTAGCCGCATTGTACAATCCTCCAAACCAATCGTAGTAATCGTCTGAATCGAAAAGTCTCCATGTACTGTCAAAGTTCTGAGTAATGAGGTCAGTCTTGTTGAGCAGGTACTTGAAGTTTTCCTTTTGATTGGTGATTACCAAATTGCCCTGTTCATCAATTGTCCATGAGTATGAAACTCTTGATAGATATACATCCATTGCAAATTGGTTTACAGTACTTATGTTCCAGTCCGCTGTGTTTGGAATAAGGGTTGACATACCTGTTCCTTCAAGAACATTGCCCGGAAGACCGAATAATCTGTCAAGTGAAGGATTTTCCTTGTAATGTTTTATTACATAGTTATTGGTTTCGTTTTCGCCCGGTGCAAATGCCGCAAGTTTTGTAGCGGTCAACATCCAGGTCAACCAATCCTTATTGCTTGTAACGATACTTGCGAATACGTCAATCCTTGGTCTGTTTACAACACTGCCGTTAGACAATTTTACGGTCAAGTCGCTTAAAGGAAGCATTTTAACTCCAATAACCTTACCGTTGTCCAACCATACCGGCTTACAACCGAGGAAGTATAAGAATTCCGCAACACCAATTCCTTCAGTTCTTGAAATTTCTGTTCCCCATAAAATCAATGAGGTCAATTCAGGCCAGGAGCCATGTTTCTCATAATATTCACTTAACAACAAGTCAACGATTTTTACTGCAGATTCGTAAGCGGACTCTGAAGGCATCCTTGTTGGGTCAGCTGCATAACCGTCATAACCAGTTGGGATGGAATCCCCGTATGAAGGGTCAGCAAACAAACCGGATTTTACGTATCCTCCTTCTAGAGCTGTGAGAATCGCATTCCATTCGTTGTTGTTTTGAATATTTACAATCACTTGTGCAGCATAACGTGTTGAGTTGTACAATGCTGAGTCAACAGGAATGCTGTATTTTGTAGCAAGTTCATCGATTGATGAGCCGTTTACCAAGTCCTCAACATAGCTTCTCAAGAATTGCTTAATCATGCTAGCTTGAGCGAGATATTTCAAGTTTCCTTGAATGTCATCATAGAATGACTTGCCCGCAAATTCAGGATATAGGAATTCCATAATCTGATTGTAGATTTTTGTCTGGGAAGTTGTGATTGTAATCACTTCCTCAACAAGCTCATCACCGGTCAGGATTTTACCCAATGTGTGTAAACCGTAGGTGATGAAGTCATCCTCCATAGCCTCAAGATATAAATGCAAGTCATCTAACCATTGTTGGAAAGTCTCATTCTTACCTGTGAAGTTTCTGAATCCTAATGATGGAGCCAATTTGAGTATTTTAACCTTATACTCTTCAGCATTGGAAGTTACATTAAGATTTACCTGATCCTTGTAGTAATTGATATAATTGTTTAAAACAGTATAATTACCGTATAAACCAGATGTGACCATTGCAGGAGTCATGTGAGTAATCAACAATGCAGCAATTCTGTCTCTTGCAACCATAGCTTCTCCAGGGTTTGAAACAATATATGGATATATTGTTGGATTCAATGTCAACTCAAATGTCCAGTCTCCTTCAACAGCACCGAGGTTTGTACCAGGCAACCATTCAAGAGTACCGTGAGTTCCCATATTCACAATTGCATTTACCTTAGCGGTTTTATCCAACCATTTATAGAATGATACGTAGTATTGTGTTGGAGGCAATGTCAAGTCGTGGTAGTTTTCCACAGTCTTGAGCTCTTCCCAACCTCTACTTGGCTGGAATGTGATGAACACTTTACCGAACCATATTCCCGGAACGACCATATACTGCTCATCAGTACCGTTGTATACCATTGAAGGACCTAAACCTGAGCCCCAGTAATCGGTCATGTTCTTGATTAGGCTTTGAGGAATGTCCTTAATCAATTGACGGAAATCCCTTGTGGAGATTAACTGATGATGTTTAACTAACTCATCATAATTATCTTCAACGTATTGTCTGAGCAATCCGTATGCCCATGAACCCTTGTTACCCATCTTAAAGATAATCTCTTCAAGTTCACGTGCAGTCATGATTTTCCTGATGTCACCACCAGTGTCATATCCTTGCTCATATAATTTAACAATCAAGTCATATGTTGATTGGGTTACATTCAAGTATGAAGCACCAATTTCCGCTTTTCCTGGTGGGTAATTGTACAATACAATTGCAATTGTCTTATCTGAATTGCCTAAATCTTTTAAGTCAGCCCATCCACAGCTTAATTTTACCATCTTATCCACACCAGATTGGATAACATGAGTTTTACCCTCACCGTCAACGTAAGATAAGATGACCGGACCGTAAACACCTTCAAAACTTGGGAAAGTAACGGCATATGTCCATTCGACTTGAGGACCTAAATCACTATTGTAACTGTATTCAGAGATTTCGTTGACTCCTTTAAGCACAGCCAAATCAATTTCAGATAAATCCGGTTCAGCAGAACCATTTGCATAACTTAAAGACCAACTATATAATGAAGTAATAGTTGAAATTCCAATTTTTGAGGAATTTGTAATCCTGTTTAAAATAGAAGACATTGAAGGAGTAGTACTTGTCTTGAATATGTTGAAGGCAGGTCTACCGCTTGCTGCGTAACTTCTAATTAAGGAATCTACAACATCTCCACCACAATAGTAAGTAGCAATAGCTATTAACTTTTTATCTGGATTAAACTTAGCTTTAAAGTCATCTTCAAACCTGTTGAATAATTCCTGCGGATTTAATGTGTGTTCAACCCAATATTCATATTCCTCTTTCATCCAATTCAAACTTCCGTCCTGAGTTTTACTGTATCCAGGATTTTTAGTAATCCATTGATGGATAAGACTAGCTTCAGGAACAAGGGTGTACATTCCTAAATCCGGATGGTAAAAACCACATTCAGGACTCATTAAAGGAATTCCCTCATCGGTCAATGTCGGATTGGAATATTTTGAAGGCTCCAATAAATAACGAACATAATTGAAATAATTCTTCATGTTGGTTAGCAATACGCCTGAGTCTTGGATATCTTCAGCTTGGAAATAGGACCCGATATAGGTATTTTCCACTGTATCATATGTATTGTTTTGAGCGTTTGCCCCAATGATATGGATTCCGGTAGCATTCATAATCTGCTGAGTGTATGTACCGAAAGTGTATGCAACCTTATAGTTTGCATTAGCTGGAGAAACAGCCAGTAACTGTTTAAGATATGATGCAGTGAACTTGTTGTATGCTGAGTTTTCAGCAAACATGTCAATATGAATATATTTAGCATATTCAGCCAGCCATACCCTTGACTCATCGAAATTTGTTGTACTGATGTATGCAACACGCCTAGACATGTTCATCAATACATCAACCTTCTCGTTGTGTGAGGCATAGTCCACTAATAATAATATGTCCGGAACAAACATCACATCATTGATGTCTAGGGAGCTTCCCTCTTTTCCAGTGAAATCAATTCCAGTTAACTTAATTGGATTGTAAGTTGAATAGGTCAATTCCAAATTATATTTTTGGGATCCCAGACCAGTGAAAGATACAATACCCTTATTGTTTGTTGTCTGGGTGGAAATCAAATTGTTTGAAGAATCATACAGTTTAACTGTAGCTCCTTTCAATTGAATTCCATCTTCCGTCCATGTTTTGCCAGTTTCGTTATAAGAATCGTAAACGTGAACATTAATTACATTATTGCTTGCTTCAAGCATTCCCCCATCTGATTGAGAAGATTGAACAGCCATAATCTCATGTTCTTGCGTTATTTCTTCTAACTCACTAGGAGCACTCACCACATCAGATATTGTTTCATTATCCCCTGCAAATACACCACTTACAGAAAACAGAAGCAATATTGAAAGAATTAATGCGAATACCAATTTATTTTCTAACTTTACCGTATTTTCACCTCCTTTTAAACTATTTATAACAAACACATAGCAAAAAAATTTACTATATTCATAAATTTGATTTGAGTACATATAAAATTAACTAAACTAAACTAAAATTATAATTTGATAAAATGAAGTAAACACATTAAAGATACATTTATATACTTAAATAACTAAATAAAATTTACCAATATTATAGAGGTGATAATATGCGCAAGACTATGATAATATTAGCAATGGTCATCATTGGAATGCTAATTCCAATAGGATTTGCTACAAGTGACACACAAGTTGTTATAACCTATGGTGAGACAACACACCACAATGCAGATTACAAGAATACCGTTGACGATTTCTTTGTAAAACAAGCAGGTGTTGATTTGCACACCATCGATTCAAAAATAATTACTGCAGAAGAAGTTAATAAGATTTCAAGCACCATTACTGGTAAAAACTACAATTCAAATCAAATATACTCCTCTGCACTCGTAGATTTAAATGAAAATGATAACTTAGAGGTAAGTGTTGATAAATCAAAAATCACAACTATAACCGGAGACATGTATATTTCTGCTTTAAAATCAGCTGGAATTACTGCAGGACATGTTTATGTAACAAGCCCAGTGACAGCAACCGGGGAATCTGCTCTTGCGGGAATAATGAATTCCTATGAAGTAGTGACTGATGTGGAAATTCCAGACACAGTAAAAGAAGCAGCGAACAATGAAATTTACACCCAAGCGGAAATTGTTAAAAACTCAGATGTTGATGCAGACGAATTGACTGAATTGGTTGATGATGTAAAAGAAGAGGTACAAGAAAACAACGTTACAGATCACAAGACTATCGTAAACATCATTAACAACTACACTATTACAAACAACATTAACATTACTAATAGTGATATTGAAAACCTTGCAACAAGTATTGAACAAATTCAAAATGTCCAAGGAGACATTAACAATTACCAAAGCGAAGTATCAGATATCTTCAACAATACTACCAATGCAAGCCAACCAACAGACTTTTTAAGTGGATTATTTAACTAATCCACTATTATTACTATTTTTATAAACCAAAGAAACTTCTAGCAATCAAAGGAGTGACATTTCCTTCGATGAATGCTGCAATGGCCAAAAGTACAACCACAATTACCACAAATGTTAATAAGTCATTTAATTCTACTTTTGATTCCTCCAAAGTACCGCGAATACTTCTATTTTTAATTGCTTTTATTTCAAGTTTAGTTATTAGAAATGCAGCTGCAAGAGCCAGGGCTCCGGCAAAATACTCAATTACTGCATGAGGCAATACTGTAACGCATGCAAATGTAGGGTCAACCCCAAAAATTGAACCGATGGAAATCCCATTAAAGATTGTTATCAGTACGGAAAAAATCGAGAATAATGCCCCCATGACAATAACAATCAAATCAACAGTGATATTGTGTACAAACAACTCAATAGAATTTACATTAACATCCTCACTTCTTACATCTCCTGTATTGTTCTGAGACACATTAAACATGCCTTCAGTGAGTTTGCCTTTGATGTCATCTCCCACATATATGGAAGAAATCGCACACCCTGCCACGGCGGACAGAAGCATTATCGCCAAGGCAATAATGATAATTTTCTTATTTCGTTTAAAAAATCCCTTTTCAATTAGCTTCATACACTAACTTTTAGATTAAAAAATATAAAAAATTTGGTAAAATTAACATTATATTCTTATAATTGTTTTACCTTTAGACCCTCCGGCATCAACCTTTTGAAGAGCCTTATTGACATCATCCAATTCAAAGACCTCATCAATTGACGGTACAATATTAATTTTTGAAATACTATCCAATTGACGACCATTTGACTCTACAAACAAGAAATAATACTTCTGATTCTTTTTAGATGCCATCTTGTCAAGTTTTCCACCTGCAACTTTAAACAATATCTTTTTCACTGCAGACAAACCCATCCTGTCTGCAAATTCACCATTAGGTAGAGCTTTTAATGAAACCAATACTCCACCGGATTTCAATATCCTAAATTCCTTTTCAAGTTCATTTTCACCCAATGTGTCCAAGACATAATCAACGTCTGAAAGCATTTCTGAGTAATCTTGAGTCTTGTAGTCAATGAATTCACTAACACCCAAATCCATTACCCTTTCACGATTTCTCTCGCTGCCGCTTGTTATAACATGCAAACCCAAGTTCTTGGCGATGGGTATTGCCATTGCGCCTAGGCTTCCTGTTCCTCCTGAGATGAAAATGCTTTCACCTTCTGACGGATCCATCAGTTCAAATGCCTGAATTGCAGTAAGGGCAGTCAGTGGAACACATGCCGCCTCATCGAAATCCAGATAATCTGGAATTATGGCAATTGCATCCTTATCAATTGCAACATATTCGGCAAAAGCGCCTATCTTATCCAACGGCATCCTTGCATAAACCCTATCACCCTCGTTAAAATCAGCCACATTAGATCCTGTTTTTTCAACAACGCCTGAAAATTCATTTCCCATGACCAACGGATACTTATAAGGGGTGATGAGTTTCACTTCCTCCCGTACAATCATGTTATCCAATGGATTGACTCCTGCATATTTAACTTTAACCAACACTTCATTCTCGCCAATTTCAGGCACAGGAACATCCTTAATTTCCAAATCCTGATTTTTCTTATCCAATATTGCAGCCTTCATTATTTAACCTCAAATATTTCCGCATAGTAATCTTTAAACATCTGAATTACTTCCAAGTCGCCCTCTTCACCACATTCAAGCTCGTCAAGACCGAATACAGCCATCTCATATAATATCCTATTCAGCCTCAATCCCTTGGAGGTCAAATGGTATTCATTATTGTTTTTGATAATCAGCCCATTCTCCTCCATGAACTTCAGGGTATCGGACAGCACAGTATTGGATAAGCCTTCCTTTCCCTCGCTGAATTCGCGAAAATATTTCTTGCCTGTGAACATATCGCGAATTAAAACAATAGTCCACTTGCGACTCATCAGCTTCAATGTGTTTTCAATAGGGCAGGTAATTGAACCACCCCACCCTTAAAGAGGGTGGGGATTCCTGAATTTTTTTTCATTTGATTGATTAATTTTAATGTTTTTTCAGGCTATACCCGTTGAACCAGCGGTTTAGTATATTAATTGCGGCGTTTATGTCTCTATCATGTGTTTTTCCACAGTTTTGACATTTCCATTTGCGTGTTTTGACTTTTAACTCTTTTTTTATGTGTCCGCAG
>NZ_JAGAXX010000065.1 GCF_017940815.1 Methanobrevibacter sp. | reverse complement strand
GTCTTCAACAACAGGAAGGGAACTGATTTTATATTCCATTAATTTCTCAAATGCATACACTACATCAATATCTGAAGTTGTAGTAATTACATCCGTAGTCATTATTTCCTTAACTTTCTTGTTCAACATTGTCACCACCAAACTCTTCTAGGATATCACTAACCATAATATCTATGGTTTCATTAATATCCACATTGTTTATTACATGAGTATTATTAATATTAGCTTGTTCGACTAAAAATTGTTGGGTTCTTCGAATAGTATTAAAATTATCCATATACCTTTCAAGAGACCTTTTTACCCAAGGTTGCCTGCATCTTGAATAAAATCTCTGCTTATGAGCCTCCTCATCATCAACGGTCAATGTGAAAATAATAATATTATTATCCTCCATCAAATCACGTCTGATAAATCCTGGAACTACATGAACTCCTTCAATAATAGTACTGATCCCCTCTTTAACGGACCGCTCAATGATTGCTTCAATACCCACATTTACAACCTCAACATGACTAATGAATCCTTCAACAATGGAATCAATTCTAATGGAAGGTGTTCTGATTGCCTCATGTGCATCAAAGCTGGATTTATGAATTACTGGACTTAGCTCCTTTGAAACAATTTTCCTCATTACTTCACGAATCATGTCTGTACTGATAAGGTTTTTTAATCTCAAGCGATTAGCAAGTTCAAAAGCCATGGATGATGTACCTACCCCAGAAGCACCACCAATAAGGATAATTAAAGGTTTTTTAGAACGTCTAAGTGACCTCCAATTTTTATATTTGATGGCAATACCTTCATCAATTTCTTCCAACTGTTGCAATACAACATTAGCCAAATCAAAACTGGAAATTTCAGTGACATTGTTTTCATTCAAATATGCCTCAATTTTACTAGAAATTTCAT
Source organism: Methanobrevibacter sp. (assembly GCF_017940815.1). GTDB lineage: Archaea > Methanobacteriota > Methanobacteria > Methanobacteriales > Methanobacteriaceae > Methanocatella. The sequence goes on along the minus strand of NZ_JAGAXX010000065.1, from coordinate 7,186 downwards.
GCGCCCGTTCAATTCCAATATCTGCAACATTAAGAGAACGAGACATAATTCCTTTAGAAAATGGTTCCTTATATTTTTTTCCGTCAACATCACCAGTAACCCAAATCATAATAATCACTTTAATATATATGAATAAATATCTAAAATTAATATTAAATAAATGTTGTTATTTGATTTTATGAGAAAAAATTAAACAAAAAAGAGAAAAAGAACGAATAAATAATTATTCGTTTAATGAAATGATATCAATATCATAATTAGAACCGTCTTTAATATCTATTAAAACAGCCCCATTATCCCTAAGCATACCAGGATTTGCTACATCAGTAGTTTTACCAATTTTACTAAGTGATTTTGCTTCATGAATGTGTCCACAAAGGTTTATTTGAGGTTCAAATTCATGGATAGATTTCTGAATTCCTTGACTACCCACATGTTCACCGTTTTCAACCCTATCGGCCTCAGTGTTGAAAGGAGGTGCGTGAGTAACTAATATTTTAACTTTAGGGACTTCGGAATTGTAAACATAATCATAGTTAGCTAATAGGTCATAGACTTGCCTGTAAATCTTGTCATCATCCATTTCACCAGGAGTGTCGAATGGAGTCGGATTGGATCCGCCAAAACCAAATAATATTGCATCACCATATGCAATAATATTGTTGTGGAGACAAAATGAAACATCATTGATAGCGTTACAGATTCCATTAGGGTCACAATTACCTGGAATCGCTATAACATCAACGCCACAGTCTGCAACTTTATTAATAAAAGTCTCAACAAAATCCAAAGGCCCGAAATCAGTAATATCACCTAAAATTATAACTAAATCAATTTCATTATTGTTAAGATAAGTGTAAAGATTTTCGTTTTCTTCACCGTGAACATCACTAATCGCCAATATTTTAGTCATATAATCACCATTATTGTTCTAAAAAGAAAGATCCCATTTCTTTTAAACCTGCCTGGAGATCTTCTTTATCACCATGTAATTCAACAGTCACATCATCATCAAACTCAATGATAAGACCGTTCCATTCTGCAATTTCTTGAACTCTTTCTTCAGCCAATGGCACTCTTAAATTAATTCTACCAGTTGTTAAGCCCGGAGGAGTGTTAACTAAAAATCTTGACCTGGATTTGGCAAATTCAAATACTTTTTCACCTTTCATGACTCTTTTTAATAAATCGAGCCAATGGTCAACATATTCCTCCCCTTCATCTTCAGCAATATTCAAAAGAGTTACTTGTATATTATTTAAAGACATTTCAGCTTTCGCTAAACCATTGATCAATTCAGGATGGGAAGGGTCTCTTTTATAAGAGCTGATAGTAGATCTTATTAATCCCATCTCTGGGTTAATTCCTTTTGGAATCTCATATCCTTTTTTAGATAAATCAACAAGGAGATTATTAAGAACTAACCAATTTTGTTCAGAGGGTAAGCTCATAAATGTCCACCTATAATTTTTAAAGTAGTATGGTTAATTTTAGCGTCTGCATCTTTTAATTCAGCTTCAATTTCACTAGTGTTGCTGTAAGAATCTAAGAATAAAACATGATGAGTGGAAGTTCCAGCAATGTTCAATATTGCGATTTCATCAGTTTCTTTGAGTTCTCTTTTATCGATAGTTGCTTTGAATTGTACATAAGGTTCATATTCTTCTGGAAGGTCAGAATATTTAAATATACCATCTAAAGTTGCTACAAACATAATTACACCTCTTTAATATATTACTTAATTTTATTTAATTACTAGTATATAAACATGATTACGAATAATTCGTATTAATGCAAACAAAAAAAATAATAATAAAAAAAATAGTTATCTAATGATAACTAAATCCAAACTGTGTTTTCAATGCCTAGAAAAAAATAAAAAAGTAAGGATTAAAAATCCTTAAATCTATTCACCTAATGCTTTTTTGATAGCAGGAGTTGCATCAATTTTTTGAGCATCGAAGGTTAATTCTTCAGCTGATAATCCCATAGCTAATCCGTATAATTGAGCTAAGTGGAATACAGGTAATGCAAAGTCGGTTCCGTATCTTTCGTTTACTTCAGTTTGACCTTGGTCAAATTGCATGTGACAGAAAGGACATACGTTAACGATAGCATCTACACCAGCTTCGGTCATGTGATCAAGTTTTTCTTTAGTGAAACTAGTAGTTACATCTAAATCTCTTGCTCTTAAACCTCCACCTGCACCACAGCACATCATTTTGTCTTTGTAGTCAACGGATTTTGCACCGGTAATTTCTACAAGGTCATCTAAGATGGATGGGTTTTCTGCTTGGTCTTCAATACCGATTTCAGCAGTAGGTTTTAAGAAGTGGCAACCGTAGTGTACAGCAACGTTTAAGTCTAAAGGTTTTTCGATTAATGATGCTAATTTTTCAAAACCAACGTCATCTCTTAAGATTTGAGCAAAGTGTTTTACGTTAGTAGTTCCTTTGAATTCTCTGCCGATTTCAGCTAAGTTAGCGTTGATTTTTTCTCTTTTTTCATCATTTTCTTTTAACATGTGGTTACATTCGAATAATGAACCGAAACATCCGTTACATTCGGTCATGATGTCTGCACCCATGTCTTCAGCAATAGTTAAGTTACGAGCTGCGATAGTAGCCCAGGTTTCTTCATCGAAAGAACCGAATACACCAGGAGCAGGACAACAGGATGCTCCTTCCATATCAGTTAATTTAATATCTAAAGCTTCGAATAATTTTCTGGTAGCTTTTTCTACACCAGGATAACGGTTGTTCATGATACAACCTAAGAAATATGCAATTTCCATATTATAACTCTCCTCATAAATCTATTCTTTTAATCCGCCGGTTGCTTCATCGTAACCGATTAATTCGTCAAATGCGGTAAGTTTACATAATTTTTGTACTTCTTCTAATGCTTCTGGATAAGCGTGAGTTGTAGGTGGTACTTCAGGAAGACCAATTTTAGCTCTTAAAGCTTTAGCAGCATCGTTGATAGGTACAGCGTGACCAGTATTGATTACGAATACACCAGTCATTTTGTGAGGTTTTGCCATGTATCCAGCGTGAGCTGCAATGTTACGTGCTTTTTTGATAATTTCTACAATTTTAACACTTCTGAGACATCTTTCTTGGCAGGTGTAACAGGTAGTACACATCCATAATGCGTCATCGGTGATAACTTCTTCTTTTAATCCGAGTAAACATTTTCTGACGATTTGTCTTACTTTGTACGGAGTTCTTCTTCCAGAAGGACAACTTCCACTACAGGTACCACATTGGAAACAGTGTTTTACAGTTTCGATTCCAGCGTCAATGAACTCAGCAGTGAAATCTGGATCACGATTACTATCATTTAATAATTCTTTATCAGTCAATAAAGTCATTTTATCTCTCTCTTTATTATTTGTTTTTTCTTCAACTTCCTCAACATCTTCTTCAGGAGCGTCTTCATCTTCTTCAACAGTTTCAGTTTCTTCAGCAACTTCTTCTACTTCAACAGGAGCTTCAGTTTCTTCAGCAACTTCAACTTCTTCCACAATTTCTTCAGATGAATCGTCAACTACTTCGTCAGCAGTTTCATCTTCTACAGGTTTGATGTCTTTTTTGAAAGTTAAATCTACAGTCCTATCTCCAGATTCTGTGACAATTTCTTCTTTTTCAATAGAAATTTCTTTATCACCTTTGGAAATAGAAACACTTACATTTTTTGAAGATGCAACTTGAACATCATCAGATGTGTTTGAAACATCATTATTGATGTCAGTTTCTTCATTGTCCCCTTTAAATAAGGTTTTAAGACGATTTATTATAGACATTGAAAACACACCTTGGATTATCAGGATTATTCCCTCAAATCCATAATAATATTCTTTAAAAAACCATATATAAAGGTTACTAAAATTTTAGCTAGTGTAATCATAAAGGTTACACCTTATGAAAAATTTATATAAACCTAAAAAATCTAATAGTTAAATAATAATTAAAAGGAAGAAACAAATGATAAGAAAATTTGAAATCAAATCACATGACGGACCTGGAAGAATAGGCAAACTTGAAGGAGAACTGACACCAAAATTATTCTCTAAAAAAGATTTAAAAATAGCCCCAAATGAAGGTTCAGCATACAATATTGATCGTGAAATTGCAGAGTTCAATGTTAAAGAGACATTAAGACTTGCAAAAGAAAATGTAGATGAATGTGATATTGCAGTCATACAAGGATCAAAATATGTTGATTTAAGAATCGAATGCCTAAAACAGCTTGAAGAGATGGGTTACAACGGATTTATTATAGCGAATGGAGACAGCCTGCTTACCAATTCTCGTGAACTGGTGGAAATCATAGTATCCTTGAAAAAAGAAGCTAAAAAAAGCAGCTATTTCATTTTTCCATTTACTGAAGTGTCATTCATGCCAATATTGACATATATGGGAATTGATGGATTTTTAGTTGATTCCGCTAATTATTACAGTCACTTAAATGTATTGCAAACTCCAACAAAGGCATATGACCTGAATTCATATCCAATCTATGAAGACCTTTCCCAAGAGGAACTAGAAAAAAAGAATGTGGAAAATATGGAATTTGTAATCCGTGAAATTCACGCACACATGAAAAACAAGTCATTGAGAAACCTTGTGGAAGAGAGGTCAGGAACCACTCCCCAAAACATCTCAACATTAAAAATACTCGATAGGAACCACATGGATTACCTACTCGAATACACACAATTATTCTAAAATTTCAAATGAATCAATCATGTTTTTGAATTCGCTTTCAGACTCTCCTGAAACGTCTAAAGTCCTCAATTCAAAAATATAGATATTTTTTTCTTCTATGAACACATAGGTGTGGATGTCAAAGTTAATGTCAGGAGTGTCCATATTTGCATGAAGCTTAATCGCTTCTTTTCCTGCAATTTGAACATAATCTGATGAAAAAATTTCCCCACCGTCATCTGAAATGGCATCTTCCATAAACACCTTATATGCATCCAAATCTGTTGCAGTCGGAAACATGACCGCATTAATCAGATTGTCATTGCCCTTGGACAATGTTGCAATGCAATCAGGATTTGAAAGAATATCTGCCTTTTCAACTTCCCAAGTGCCTGGATATTCGAAAGTGACCTTGCCTGTGTTAAATGTCCTCATCATCTTCCTCGTTTTTATGGGATATGTCTATAGTTTCAGGCTCTTCATCAATGGTGTCAATATATTTTGAGAAAGGTTCTGGAAGTTTTGGCATGACTTCTTTTAGTATTTCTGCTGCATCAAGCTCCAATGCCTGACCGGAAAGCAATTGTTGAACATCAAAGTCAAAGTCAAAAGGTTTGAGTAAATCGTCGACAGGCACCCTTAAATTAATTTTGTTTTTGTTAAGTATCATTTTTATGGTACTGGTGTTTCTGATTTGCTCATTCATGTCTTCAACAGTGCTTTTTATATCATATGCTATAGCTTTGTTCTTCTCATTTACGTCATGTTTGGATTTTTCTATTGACCTTTCCAAATCCTTGACAAGCAAAGCGTTTCTTCTGTTGATATTGTCCCTTGCCTCATCAATAACGACATTGATAGCATTGAGAATTGATTTGTTCAACTCGACATTATAAGCCAAAATCATCTTGTTTTTATAGTCAAGTTCCTTAAAAATAGCGACTCTTTCATCATCGATTCTGGTAATCTTTTTGTTTAACTCATGAATCTCATCTTTAGCCCTCAATAGCTCTTCCTTATCAGTCAATTGCTCTTTTAGAGAATCCACATCATCGAAAAATGAGCCTTTAAGAGTCTGGATTTGATTTTTCAACTCTTCAATTTCAGCATCCTTTCCTTCAATGATATGATAAAATTCATCAAGCCTTTCATCTGAAAACTGATTGTCCATCAATTTTTCATAATCTTCCTGGGACAATACCTTAACAAGGTCATTGTCTTCAAAAGGGTCCTCTTTTTTAAGACTGACTTGCTTTTGTTGAGATTCTTTTTCAACAGTGTTTCCATCTTTATCTTTACTGGTATACTTTTTACTGTATACCCGAACAGTTCTAAATTCATCACTTTCCATTTTTAACACCATCACTCTATAATAATAAATAAGTAAGGTTTAATTTAAATAGTTAATGTTAAAAAAAGAAAAAAAAAGAGAAAAAAAGTATTATTTGTTTTCCCGTTCCATCCACAACAACATCGCCTCTTCAATCGCTTTTGAATACCATCCTGTTTTAAATAACATCTTGCTGGAGGCAATTTTGCGAAAATTCAAGTCAATGTCATTATTGATGCTGATTGTAACACGTCTGTTTCGAGTCATACAAATAGATAGTGCACACTAGTTAATAAATGTTTTAGTGTTATATAAAGTAATTTTAACGCTAAAACATTACTTTTGTCCTTTTATTGGAAAATTAATAATTACAGCAACAAGTTCCGGTTAAAAATTATCTGCTCAAAATTAATATATAATATGATTATGAGACTCCCAATAACCGAAAAATTAATAGTTATGGTTTAATTTCTTTTTTAAGATGCAAGTAAGTACTTACATGCGAAAAACTTTATAAGAATCCAATAATATATCTATTAAAGAACATAGTATTCCATCGCACTAAAAAGAAATGGAGATGATAAAATGAAAACAATACTATTGAGCTCATTTGGATTACTAGTCATGTCATTAGGTGTGATATTTACGGCGGGAATGTTTATACCCATCTAAAATATCAAATCAAATACTCATTTAAATAGTATAATTTTATTTTTAATACCACACAATTAAAACACCACTTTTTTTATTTAAAAAAAGAAAGTAAACTCAAACTTTAAAAACAGTTTTATTTTAAAAAAAAATGAGGATTGAAGTTCATTTTGAAATCAATCCATACAACCGATACTATTTTGCAATCATATATGCGTCGTAAGCCGCATAAACAGAAATGACAAAGTCTATTATGTAAACAATCCAACTTTGGAATATAAATGTTGCAATGAGTATCTTGAACCACCCCACCCTTAAGAGGGTGGGGATTCCTGAATTTTTTTCATTTGATTGGTTAATTTTAATGTTTTTTCAGGCTATCCCCGTTGAACCAGCGGTTTAGTATATTAATTGCGGCGTTTATGTCTCTATCATGTGTTTTTCCGCAGTTTGTGCATTTCCATTTGCGTGTTTTGACTTTTAACTCTTTTTTTAT
>NZ_JAGAXX010000064.1 GCF_017940815.1 Methanobrevibacter sp. | reverse complement strand
AGCAGAAGCATTCACGAAATCGGATGGGGAAAACTCATTGAAATGATACGATACAAATCAGAATGGTACGGACGCAAATTTGTACAAATCAATCAATGGTTCCCTTCCAGTAAAAGATGTAATGTCTGTGGTGAAATAAATCCTGGCTTAGGTCGTGATGAAAGAGAATGGGAATGCCCTCACTGCCACAGCATGCTTCAAAGGGATGTTAATGCTGCAAAAAATATTTTAGACGAAGCTCTACGTGCCACTGGTTCAATGGTGCTATGCTTAGTAGATTTCATACCTATTGGTCAAGGAAAATTCGAATATTATTACGAATGGAAATGCCTTGACAAAACAATAGGTATGGCCTAAGAATCTCCAGCTTCTACAAGCTGGAGAGGTTCAAAAAATAAGTTGAGATAGATTATTTGAATCTATCATCTGATTTTTGTGATTTTGCTTTTTTGTGGTTATCTTCAAACCACCCTATTCTTAACTCATCAATGGTGTCTTCGTATAATTGTGGAACATAAGGCTTGATGTCAAGCAGAGGAGTGCCATTTAAAATGTCCACATTTTCAATATAAACGGTGTTGCCTTCAACTTTTTTCACTTTGACAACGCTCATCCCTATTCTGTTAGGCCTTTTTGGTGATCTTGTTGCAAAAACTCCGTGAGTGTTGTTGTCCATGAACGGTTTAACTTCCAGCATGTACCCTTCAACCTTGTGAAGCAAATAAATTAGGTGAACATGTGAAAAGCCATCAAGGTCTTTCAGCCCGTCAGCGTATTTGTCTTTGATTTCTATTGTTCCAGGTATTCCCTTTGCACCTGTTGGCTGGATTGGCATTCCCTCAATTTCATTAAATTCCGTATGGATGGTACCTATTGATTCTAGTTCTATGTTCATAAGGTTATTTTTGTTTTATTTTTTAATAAAACTTTCTAGATATGATTATAATTATATTTCGATAAAGTTATGGAATTTCGATAAAATCATATTTAACTAATGAATTTATCTAATTTTAAATTTTAAAAATTATTCAATCAATCAATAAATAAATTCTTTCTAAATTTATCTAATTTGGTAAAATAACTAATTTTACACTCGTTTTAAATTTATATTTTTTATAAAATTTTATCGTTATGAACGATTTCAGGTAATCGATAAAAAAATCCTTTATTCACCAAAAAACGAAACATTTATATACAATTCGATACAACTTATTATTGTAAAACTTAAGGAGATTATAAAATGGAACTTAGTGCAAGAAATCAATTAAACGGAAAAGTAACAAATGTTGATCTTGGAGCTGTAATGGCTAATATCAAAATCGAAATTTCAGAACCTAACACTATCACTGCAGTAATCACCAAAGAATCTGCTGAAAAATTAGGTTTAACTGAAGGCGATGATGTAACTGCTATCATCAAGTCAACTGAAGTAATCATTGGCAAATAAATTTAAAGGGAGATTATAAAATGCAACTCAGTGCTAGAAATCAATTAAAAGGAAAAATTACTGGTGTAGAAAAAGGTGCTGTAATGGCAAACATCAAAATCGAAGTGGCTGATCCTAATACAATCACTGCAGTAATCACTAAAGAATCTGCTGAAAAATTAGGTTTAGCTGAAGGTGACGATGTTACCGCTATCATCAAATCTACTGAAGTAATTATTGGAAAATAAGTTTTTTTCGTATATTCGGGGTTTCTTAGGATTGGGATTAAAATCCCATAAATCCTAATAATATAAATATAACAAAAATAACCACCGCTGCTTTTAACAATGTTTTTAAATTTTTAATTATTGCATAAATGATTAAAAATAGTAATAATAATCTAATAATAAAAAGAAGGGTGCTCATTATTTAGCCCCCTGCAAGAATAGTTTTTGTACCTTCTTTGGATATTTCTTCTTTTTTGAATTCAACATCATATTTGACTGTTTCAATAACTTCTTTTAATGCCTCAAGGGTTTCTCCCCTGTGTGCACCTAAGACCGCAACTAAAAATAGCATGTCTCCAGTGTAGAATTCACCGATGTAGTGAACGACAGAAATTTCATGGACATTGTATTTTATTTTTGCGTTTTCAACAATCTTTTCAATTTCATCTTTTGTCTTTTCTTTATCAGGAGTGGTCAATATTAACTTTTCCAAGTTCATATTTTCTTCTTTACCACGTACGATTCCTTCAAAAGTAAAAATTGCACCGGAGTAATCTACTTTTGTGCTTTTCTTTAATTCAGCTATTAAATCAGCTGTTGTAACTTTATCTTCTTTAGCTTCGATAACTCTTACAACCATTTTTTCATCTCCACATAATTATTATATTTTTATATTATATAACTATTGTTATATGTCACTAATTTCTTTTACAGATAAGTTTTTCAATCGATTGACGCCATTGATTTCATTAAGTATTTTGACAGTAGCATCTGGAACAAGTTCTTGCCAGTTATCGTCATTCAAGATTCTTTTTCTGACTTCAGTTCCGGATAAATGCAAACGGTCATAAAGTGGGGGTTGTCTAACCTCAAAACCTTCCTCTGAAAACAATTGTTTAACCAGAGGGTTTCCTGAATAAACAATGGAAAAAGGTGGGGTTATCATTTTAACATGTGCCACCCAAATGGCATTGAAGTTTATGTCCTGCATTGGAATGATGTAATATCTTGATGGATCAACGTCTCTTTCCGCTAGGGCTTGGCTCATCATGAGTATGCGTTCGCCTGCAGTAAACGGATCTTTAATTTCATGGCTAAGCTGAGCGCTACCTATTCCAATGATGATTTCATCCACTTCATCTAGAATTTTATCGATGATTTGCATATGTCCATTATGAACTGGTTGCATGCGTCCAATTAATATTCCACGAACTTTATTCATATTATCACTAAGCATTTAATTCATCTAGGCTTTTAATGAGATTCACTGCTGTTTGATGTTTCTGTGTTAATGGGTCTGTAATGGAAGTTTCCATAAGTAATGTATTTATTCCCTTCTCAGCAATAGGTATTGTAACTTTTTCAGGACTTGTGCCTTCGTCAAATTCATAATTTACTAAATTGACATCATTGGATAATTTATTGATATATGAATCTATTTTATCGGTTTTATTGGATAAGCTGAATATGAAATTGGAATATTCATAATCCGGATTAATTTCGTGCACATCCACGACAATGAATGGATTGTCCTTTGCAATATTAGGTACAATAAATTTATTCGCCAATTCCTCACCTGCAGAACGTGTGTCCTCACGACTTGTTAGATTATCAATAGTTTTAACGTAATATATTACATATTTTTTAGTTAAATTCTGAACGCCATCCTCTGAAGTGATATTATATATTGTTTTGTTCACTTCTTCGTGAATTTCGTATTCCCTTGGGTGAACGCCCAATATGATTCCAACGGTTTCGTTACTGGACATGTTTCCGGCTTCAATTTTATAAACAGTACCATTAACATTACTTCCAACAGATGTAATATTATAAATGTTATCTGGGCCTCGTGTGACTTCAGAAATCATAAATGAAATATTTATTATCACAATTAATAATAAAACAACAAGTAATATCTGATATTGCATTTTTTTATTCATAAAAAGACCTTTTTTTTTATTTAATTTAATTATTATATCTAACTAAACTTATATTAAAGACTTTTTACTATAATTATAATATTAAACATTTATGGAGTATTTTTAATGGAAACTAAAAATATAATAATCATTGCAGTACTTGTGGTTGTAATTGCCATTTTGGGAGTTGTCCTCGGTACTGGAATGTTAAGTAATGGAAATACAAAAGATTTAGGAACCACTCCATTTGAAACTGAATTCATGGAAGGTAGTTTCGTTGGCGATGTTAAACTAGTTAATGATACTGAAAAATTCATGCATTCTTATGAAGATAAACAGCATCATATAACCTATAACATTTCTACAGTTGATAATTCAACAGCCTTGATGGACATATATGAAATTCAAGGTGTTACTAACCCTGAAGAAAGGTCTTTCAATGGAAATGACTGGAATATTTACTTCACACAAGCTGTGCAGGGAAATGACACTAGCTCTAAAGATAATGAAACTATGAACATTATCATCTGCGAATCTCAAGGAGAAAAGCAAGGATATCTTATTTACATGATTATAGATCCAAAATCAGACATCAATTCTACAATGAACACCTATGGTGAGTCATACACTGATTTCATCAAACCTTTGCTTGAAAGTTTAACCTTGAAAGAAAGTAAAAATGTTCCAAAGATAAATGAGGAATTCGGTTTGACCGAAGATCAATTCGCTGAACAAATGGATTTGGTCAGACAGGTTAAGGCCGGAAACACTTCTGCTCTTGAAGGTGCACAATAAATGAAAATTACAGTTTTTCATGCAAATGAGTGCGATAGAAAAAAATGCACTTCCATAAAAATGGAAAAAATGGGGAAATGCAGGTTAGTCTACAATATTAACAAGATTCCCTCAGGTGCAATAGTTTTAAATCCCTATGCTGAAAAAGCTGTATCCTACGAAGACTATAGATATGTTCAAAGAAGAGGGGTTGTAGGGCTTGATTGCTCTTGGAATGAAGTTTCAAGCTCTAAAAAATTCTTCTCTCTTTCCAAATATCATAGGTCTTTACCCTTTTTGATAGCGACCAACCCCGTAAATTATGGCAAACCATGCATTTTATCCACTGTTGAAGCCATATCCGCCACATTGTACATTACTCGTTTTAAGGATGAGGCTCGTAAATTAATGGATGGATTTAAATGGGGACATACATTCTTGGAGTTAAATCATGACTTGTTAGAGGCTTACAGTGAAGCTGACACTAGTGCTGAGGTTGTCAAGGTTCAAAACGAGTTTTTAGATGATCGTGATGGTGACGCTGAGGATTAACTCTTTTTTTTATTTTTTTTAGATTTTCGGGTATCCGCCAAAATTGATTTTTGAATTTTTTTGCAAAAAATTTTTTGTCTAATTTT